>JBKPBQ010000600.1:0-9081 GCA_046726955.1 Acidobacteriota bacterium | reverse complement strand
GCGTCAGCGTGTAGTACTGCGCCGGGGGCGCGGGCAGGTGACGCAGCACCACGAGGCCGTTGTTGTAGTCCGCGATCACGACGTCGGGCAGGCCGTCGTTGTCGATGTCGCCGACCGCGAGGCCATGCGGGTTGTAATGGGTGGCGTAGGGGATCGGGTCCAGCGTCTCGGGACCGAGCACGCCTCCGGGGCCCTGGACGTACACGCCCAGCTGCAACCATCCGCCGTGGGCCACTAGGACGTCCCCCCTCCGGTCGCCGCTCACGTCCGCCACCTCGACCGGTTCGGGGATGTCGTACGAGGCGGCGCTCGTCGGATTGACTGGTAGGCTGCCGTCGCCGGCCTGCACGAACACCGCGATCCTGGATGCGGGCTGATTGCCGCCGTAGCTGACGACGAGGTCGTTCCGGCCGTCGCCGCTCACGTCGCCGACGCCGATACCCTGCGAGAGCTCGTTCATTGCCACGAATCGACTCGTCAGCCCGCCGAGCGTCCCGTTGGCCTGCTGATAGAGGACGGAGACGTTCGGCGTCGCATAGAGCTGCCCGCTCATGACGGCGACGTCGGCTCGGCCATCCTGGTCGAGATCACCGACCTCGAGATCGTCGTAGCCGGAATGGGGTGCAGCGTACACGACCGGTGCGGCGAGCGCTCCGCCCGCCTGCTGGAGGAACACCGTCACGGTGTCGGTGCCCCACCCCGCCCCGACGATGTCGAGGCGGCCGTCGTGGTCGAGGTCGGCGACTCGCACGCATTTCGAATCGGTCGTCGGGTGTGGCACGACCGGGTCGAGGCCTCCCGCGACGTTCTGGTAGAAGACACCGACCGCGGCTCCGCCGTTGCCGATCACGACGTCGCCGCGACCGTCGCCGTTGACATCACCGACCGCCACCGTCTCTGGAGGCGTCGTGTACGTGCCGCCTGTGTCGTACTTGACGGGGGCGGCGAGTGTCCCATCGGGCTTTTGCCGATAGACGAAGAGCTTGTAGTCGTTGGCCGCGTCGAAGTAGAACGACGTCACGAGGACGACGTCGTTGAGGCCATCGCCGGTGACGTCGCCGATCGCCACGGCCTCGGGCCACGAGCCCGTCGGGTAGGCGACGTAGGGCTCGAAGAAGCCGGAGGTGGTCGGCGCAAGGAGGGCGGCGGCCTCGGCTCGAGGAGGCGCCGAAGACGGCCGCCGCTCGAGTCCGTCAGGTCCTTCCCGGACCTCGTACCACGACTCGCCGTCCTGCTTGAGGTATGTGCGGGTATCGACTCGGCCGTCGTTCGTGACGACTCTCGTGCCGTCCGCTGCGATCGCGGCCATCGCGACGAGCAGGAGCGTCATGGCACGGATCGCCGCCGCGACGCTCTTGCCGGTTCGGGCCCCACCTGCAGTTTCGCGCATGGCGTGGCTCCTTCTTCAGCTTCGACGAACCTGTGTGCCCAGAAGATAGGCCCGAGCGTGAGTCGCCGCAATGGTTCTGACGCGCTAGGCAGAAATCAGCGGCCCTCGAGCCCTTCCACCCGCAAATACTCGACGAGCCCCAGGTCGTCCTTCGAGAGCGCGGGCAGGTACTCCCCCGCCGGCGTCCGCACCCACCAGGCTCCCTGCGCGTCCGCCGGGTGCGTGAACTCGTAGCGGAAGAGGCGCGCACGGATGAACCGCGGCGGGTGGTCCGTGAAAGGTCCGGGAGCAAGGAGACCACGCGTCGCGGTGTCGCCTTCGAGGAGCCGCGCCACGAGGTGGACGAGCCAAGGCTCGGTGCCGGCTCCCGGCATCGCCGCGAACCACATCTGCCAGTCGAGGCGGTAGTGGTAGGGCGAGATCCAGCACGGGCGACGCCGCGGATCGCCGGGCTTGCACTTGAACTCGTAGGACTCCCACCGGGCACCGTCGTCGGGCCGCTCCGCGTCCGTGCCTTCGAGCACGATCTCGAAGCGCTCGCGGCCGATGGAGCCGAACGCTCCGTACGTATTGACCAGGTCGAACGGATCGAAGGACGTGTTCATGACCTGGCCGGGGGAAAGCATGTTGGCGATGGGATTCAGGCTGAGCAAGGCGACGACAACGGCCAGGGCGTACGTGGCCATCGCGCGGGGCTTGGACTCCTCGACGGAGGGAATGGCTCGATAAAGACTCGCGCGCCACCGCGCTGAGACCAGGCACGCGAGTGACCGGTCATCGAAGCACGCCACGGCCACGGCGAGCGTCAGCCAGTTCAGGAACGAAAGGTTCCCGCTCACGATGAGAAGGACCTGGAAGAGAACGGTGAGCGTGCCCGCGACGAGGCGGGCGCGGCGCGGGCCGAAGTAGAAGCACGGCGCCACGACTTCGACGAGGTGATTGAAGAGCACCTCGAGCCGGTGGAACCACTGCGGGAGCTGGTGGAGGTACCACGAGAGCGGGTTCGGGTTGGGCTGCGTCTCGTAGTGCCAGAAGAGACACGTGAGGTCGCGCCAGCAGGGATCGCCGCGCAGCTTGATGAGCCCGGCCCCGAACATCAGCCGGAAGAGGAGCCAGCGGAGCAGAGTGATCACGACCGGCGAGGGCGGAGGCGGCGCGAAAGGCGAGAGCCGCCACAACGGAGCCAGGAAGACCGCGAGGAAGCCCGTCTCGAGGAGCAGGATCTCCCAGCCGTAGCCGTAGAAGAGCCCGCCCGCGTGCACGTACGACATGTAGAGGAGCCAGAGCGACAGGAGGAGCGGGACGTTGGCGAAGCCGGCGAGGAGGACGAGCGAGCCGGCGAGCCCCGCGTAGCCACCGACGCGGAAGGCGGCGTCGGAGTCGCCAAACCAGAAGAGGGTGGGGAGCCGGAGGAAGGCCGCGCCGAGCTCGTGCGAGCCCCGGACCTGGGCGAGGAAATCGCGCGCGGGGAGAAGCCCGTGCGAGCCCTCGAGCGGCTCCCACTGGAAGACGACGATCAGGAAGGCCACGGTGTAGACGAGGCCGAGCGCCCGGAAGAAGACGAAGCGGGGCAGCCAATACGACGATGGCGAGAGTCGCGGCGCCTCGTCCATGGCTGTATAGTCTCGCCAAAATGGCGCGCTCGACGCTGACGCGTCGTCAGCTGCTGCGGCGAGCCGCGGGCGCGGCGGGGGGAGCCGCGCTCACGGCGCGGGCCGCCGCGGACACATCCTCCCGGCCTTCCACTCCCGAGGATCCCTCCAAGGAGCCCGGCGCGCGGCCTCGCGAGCTCGGCGAGCGCTCGCCCTTCGCGCAGCCCCGCCGGCACGTCCGCAAGAACCAGCTCTCCGGGGAATCCGAGACGCCGCTGCAGGAGCTCCGGGGACGGATCACGCCGTCCGACCTGCACTACGAGCGGCACCACGCCGGGGTCCCGTCGATCGACCCCGAGCGCTACCGCCTGCTCGTGCACGGGATGGTGGAGCGGCCCACCATGTTCACGCTCGCCGACCTGAAGCGCTTCCCGTCCGTGTCGCGGATCTGCTTCCTCGAGTGCTCCGGCAACGGCTTCTCCGCCTATCGCAACATCGTTCCCGAGCTCACGCCGCAGGCGATCGACGGGTTGACGAGCACGAGCGAGTGGACGGGCGTCCCTCTCGCGACCATCTTCCGCGAGGTGGGAGTCAAGGCGGAAGCCAAATGGTTCTTGGCCGAGTCGCACGACGCCGCGCTCTACGCGCGCAGCGTCCCCGTGGCCAAGGGATGGGACGACGCGCTCGTCGTCTACGCCCAGAACGGCGAAGCGCTGCGCCCGGAGCAGGGGTATCCCGCGCGGCTCCTTCTCCCCGGCTTCGAGGGGAGCACGAACGTCAAGTGGATACGGCGCATCGAGGTCGGCGACGAGCCCTTCATGACGCGCGAGGAGACCTCGAAGTACACCGACCCGCTCCCCGACTGCACGGCGCGGCTCTTCAGCCTCGAGATGGACGCCAAGTCGCTCATCGTGTTCCCCGCCTACCCCGTCGTCCTTCCCGCGCCGGGGCCGTACGAGATCCGAGGGATCGCCTGGAGCGGACGCGGACGGATCACGAGGGTGGACGTGAGTGTCGACGGCGGACGGAGCTACGAGCCGGCGTCGCTCGACGAGCCCGTGCTCCCGAAGTGCCACACGCCTTTCCGTTATCTCTGGAGCTGGACGGGCCGCGAGACGGTGATCCAGAGTCGCGCCGTGGACGAGACGGGCTACGTCCAGCCGACTCTCGAGGAGCTGCGCCGCGCGCGCGGAGACGGCACCTACTACCACATGAACAGCATCCGGGCCTGGCGGGTCCTGAGCGGCGGGCGCGTCGTTTTCGGGCTGCGCGGTTGACGAGGGTCCTGGTCGTCGCGGCGTCTCTCCTCGTCGTCGCGGCGTGTCGCCGGCCCGACGCGGCGACGAGCGGCGCCGTCGCGACGCCCTCTCCGTCGTCCGCGCCGTCGGCTTCTTCCGCCGTCCCCGTCCGGTTCGGGTTCGGGCGTCCGGCGACGGACGCGGAGATCCGCGCGTGGGACGTCGACGTGAGGCCGGACGGAACGGGCCTGCCCCCCGGGCGCGGCACCGTCGCCGAGGGCGCCGCCCTCTACGTCCAGCAGTGCCAGGTCTGCCATGGCGTGAAGGGCAGGGGCGGCGAGTTCGACACTCTCGTCGGCCGCGAGCCCCGCCAGGGATTTCCCTTCGGGAAGGACGGCAACCTCAGGGAGCTGCGGACGATCGGCAACTACTGGCCGTACGCGACGACGCTCTACGACTACATCAACCGCTCGATGCCGCAGGCGGTGCCCGGCTCGCTGCGCCCGGACGAGGTCTACGCCCTCGTCGCGTACCTCCTCTACCTCAACGAGATCGTTCCCGCCGACACCGCGCTCGACGCGCAGAGCCTGCCGAAGGTCGTGATGCCCGCGCGCGACCGCTTCGTGCTCGACAATCGGCGCGGAGGTCCTGAGGTCCGATAGCGCCGTCAGGCGTCCGGCAGGTCGAGGTAGACGGCGCCCGGCGCGAGCTCGACGGTCCCGCCCACGTTGCGGGCCGCCTCCTCGAGGGCCTTTCGGAAGATGACCTTGACGTCCGGTCCGTGGTCGAGCCGCCGCAGGATCGCCTCGCCCTGCTTGTCGCCCACGGAGAGAGTGAGCTTCAGCCCACGCCGCTTGAGGAGCAGCTTGCGGCCGTCGGGAAGCGTCTGCTTGAAGGGCTTGACGATCTGGTCGGCGTAGTTGACGCCGATGCCGGAGCCGTCCGGCTTGGCCCCGGGGAGCTGGGCGTCGGCCTGGGCCTGGTCGAAGGCGATCGTGACTCTCATGGGCGATCCAGGACCTCGCGGAAACGGCGGATGTGGTCTGGTGTCGACCCGCAGCATCCGCCCACGACGCGCGGGCCGGCAGCGAGCAGGCCGGGCAGGCCCTCGGCCATCTCGTCCGGCGTCTCCTTGTAGAGCACTTTCATGTTCTCGAGCACGGGCTGGCCCGCGTTGGGCTGGGCCATGACGGGAAGACCCGAGGCGGCGCGATACCGGTGCACGATCGCCGCGGCCATCCGCATGTCGACGCCGGTGCCGCAGTTGAGGCCGGCCACGTGGCAGGCGTGCGCGGCCATGAACTCCGCCGCCTGCTCCGGGCTGATGCCCATCATGGTGCGCACGTCGTCCTCGTCGGCCATCTTGTCGAAGGCGATCGAGCCGATGACGACGGGCGCTCCCGCCTCGTGCGCCGCTGCGATCGCGAGCTCCAGCTCCTCGAAGGCGGTCTGGGTCTCGACGATGATCCCGTCGGCGCCCGCCTCCACGAGGGCCCGCGCCTGCTCGCGGAAGGCGCGCTCCACGTCCGCGCGGGCGATCTCGCCGTACGGCTCCATGAGCCCGCCGAAGGGACCGATGTCGCCGAGCACCCATCCGCGGCCGTTCAGAGCCTGCCGGGCCACGCCGACACCCGCCTTGTTGATGTCCACCGTGCGCTCCCCGTTGCCGTGGCGGTCGAGCATGATGCGGGACGCCCCGAACGTGTTCGTGAGGAGGATGTCGGAGCCCGCCTCGGCGTAGCGCTTCTGGATGGCGAGGACGCGGTCGGGGTGATCGACGTTCCAGGCCTCGCCGCAGCCGCCCGACTCGAGGCCGGCCTGCTGGAGCTGCGTGCCCATGGCCCCGTCGCCCAGGAGGACGCGGGTCATGAGGGCGTCGAGGAGCGAGGGCTTCGTCATCCCGTCACCGGCGCCGGCGCGGTCTTCGGCGAGAAGGGCGCGCGGCGGAAGGCGCAGGGGGAGAGCTCGCAGTCGCGGCAGAGGTCCTCGGGGCTGGCGCTCACGACGCGCCGGGTCACACCGAGCACGGCGAGAAGCGAGTGCTGCGGGTGGAGCGCCCCCGACTGCAGGAGCTCGAGCGGGCCGAGATGGACGCGCTCGGCCGAGGCGTCGGGGGCCGCCGCGTTCTCGACGAGGAGCGCCATGACGCGGTGCTGGTCCGCGAGGTCCCACTCTCCGCAGCCGGGCGAGAGGTGCGACAGGAGCGTCTCCCCCGCGGGCTCAGAGGCACGGCAGAGCTCGCCCGCGGCCCAGAACACGAGGCGCTCCGTGACGGCGACGGCGAAGCGGTCGAGGAAGTAGGCCTCGTCGGGCCGGTCCGTGGCCCATCGTCGGGACACCTCTTCGGCGACCTCGCCGCCCGCCGTGGCGGCAAGCGCGTAGACCGCGTGGGCCGCGCCCTGGCGGACACGGTCGGCGAGACGAGCGCTCCGAAGCTCGGTGTCGTCCTCGAGCCGGACCGATCCTCCCTCGCAGGAGCGAATCGTGACGCGACGGGCCGACGCGAACGGCCGACCGTGCTGCGCGTACCAGGCGCGCGCCTCCTCCGCGCGGTTCCGGAGGTCGCCCTCGAGGGCGCGGCCGCGAGGCATGGAGAGCAGGCGGAGGAGCTCGGGCTCGGCTACCTCGCCTGCGAGCAGCCGCGCCCGCGGGTTCAGCTCGCGAGCGAGGCTCAAGCCAGTCCCCCGAACGGGGCGAGCTGGCACCCTTCGACGAAGAACTCGAAGAAGTGCGGATGCGTCTCCAACCGGACGTGCTCGACCCTTCGCACCAGCCTCTCCAGCTCCGCACGCCGCGTCCTGGAGAGCAGCGCGATCGCCGCCCCATGGAGCGCCGCATTGCCGACCTTCACGATCCGCTCGCGGGGAAGGTCGGGCACCAGCCCGATGCGGCAGGCTGCGTCCACGTCCAGATGGCGGGCGAAGCCCCCGGCCAGATAGAGACGATCGATCCGGGAAAGTGGTATGCCGTAGGTTTCCGCGAGCACACGAATCCCCGCCGCGTTCGCACCCTTGGCCTGCGCCAGCTCGTTCACGTCGGCCTCGCTCAACGCCAGGCCGCGCGCCACCTCGAAGGCGCCGGAATCGTCGGTCAACCGTCCCTGCTCGTTGATCCGCTCGGTCCGGCGCAGCTCGGAGAGGAGGTCCACGAGGCCGGAGCCGCAGAGCCCGAGAGCGGAGCCGCCACCGATCGTCTCGATCGCGACCGCGCCGTCGTCGCCGAGCCGCACGCGCTCCACCGCCCCCTCGAGCGCGGGCATGCCGAAGGTCACTCCCCCGCCTTCGAACGCCGGGCCCGCCGGGCAAGAGGCGGCGAGGAGCCGGTGGCGGTTGCCGAGGAACGCCTCGGTGTTCGTGCCGATGTCCACGAGCGCGGCGATCTCGTCGGCTTCGGCGAGGCCCGAGGCGAGGAGGCAGGCCGCGGCGTCCGCCCCCACGTGGCTGCCCACGAGGGGCAGGCCGTAGACGCGGGCCTCGGGGTTGACGGGCAGCCGCAGACGGCTGGCGCGCATGCTCAGGCTCGTCGTCGTCGCCCGGCCTTCGTGGAATGCCGCTTCGACAGTCGAGCGGTAGGGCATGACGCCGATCGACTGCACGTCGAGGCCGAAGAGGAGATCGCGCATCGTGGGGTTGCCGGCCACGACGATCTCGTAGATGGTCGCCGAGTCCCCGGGCAGCGCCGTGATCGCCCGCGACAGGTAGCCCAGCAGCGTCCGCTGCAGGAGCTTCCCCTTCTGCTCGCCGTCGAAGCGGATGCGGGCCATGACGTCGGACCCGCCGAAGCGCTGCGGGTTCTCGAAGGAGTGGGTGGCGAGCAGCCTTCCGGTCTCGAGGTCGTAGAGACGCAGCGCGACGGTGGTCGTGCCCACGTCCACGGCCAGGCCGCGGAGCGGACCGACACTCTCCGTGAGGGGAGCGCCGTCGAGGAGGACGAGGCGCCCGTCGCGCGTCACCGACGGGTCGAGCCGGAGCCGACCGTCGTCGAGCCCTTCTGATTCCGTCTCGATCCGGAGGGTGCCCCGCCGCAGCGTGTGGCAGCGAACCTCGCCGGAGGCCACGAGCCGCGTGCGACAGGCCAGCCGGAAGCGCCCGCCGAGGTGGCTCTCCTGCGGGGCCATGGGCGAGAGAAGCTCCGCCCCTTCCTCGACCTCGACCAGGCACTCGCGGCACTTGCCCTGCTTGAAGCAGGACGTCGGGACGGTGACGCCCACGGACTCGGCGCACTCGAAGAGGGTCTGCCCGAGTGTCGTCTCGGCCGGGACGCCGTCGATCGTGACCGTCCCGGCCGCGAGGGGCGCGGCCGCGCTCACGACGCGGCGGCTCCCTCCGCCACGGGGGAGGCGGCAGCGGCCGCGTCCTGCTCCGCGATCAGGCGCTGGAAGAGCTCAACCGCGCTCGCCGCGTCCGCGCCGTAGCCGTCGGCGCCGATGTCCTTCGCGTACTGCTCGGAGACGGGGGCGCCCCCGATGCAGAGCTTCACCTCGTGGAGCCCCGCCTCCTTGAACTTCTGCACGACGGTCCGCATGTAGACCATGGTCGTGGTCAGGAGCGCGCTCATGCCCACGATGCGGGCCTTGTGCTCCTTGGCGGCGGCGATGAACTTGTCGGCCGAGGTGTCGGTGCCGAGGTCCACGATCGTGAAGCCCGCGCCCTCCGCCATCATGCCCACGAGGTTCTTGCCGATGTCGTGGAGGTCGCCCTTCACCGTGCCCATGACGATCGTGGCGGAGAGCGCGCTCTGCTCGGACTTCTTTTCGGTGAGAAGCGGCTTCAAGACGGCCATGCCCGCCTTCATGGCCCGGGCCGCGAGCAGGACCTCCGGCACGAAGATCCGGTTGTGCTTGAAGTCCTCGCCAACCACG
>JBKPBQ010000599.1:0-15609 GCA_046726955.1 Acidobacteriota bacterium | reverse complement strand
GGATCGGCCGGTACGGTAGTCATGGGCAGAACCGGAGTCTAGTCTCGGGTTGGCGGAGGGTTCAACTGGCTCTTCGCCCCTCCCTCAGGGCCCAACCCGTCAACAAGAATAATTCTCTCACAGTCATCCATTTAGGTCAATTCCCCGAAGCCGATCGGAACATTCGTCATAGACTTAACGTCGTTAACTGCGGGAACGTTGGTAGGCCCGCCAGAGGGTGGACGAGCCATGGGAATCCTCGAGAGACGCGAGAGAGAGCGGGAGGAGATCCGCAGCCGGATCCTCGACGCCGCCCGCGAGCTGTTCGACGCCGAGGGCTACGAGCACGTCACCATGCGCCGAATCGCCGAGGCGATCGAGTACTCCCCCACGACGATCTACAACCACTTCGAGGACAAGGACGACCTCGTGCGCGCGCTCTGCGACGAGGATTTCTCGCGGCTCCTGGATGTCTTCCGGGAGGAGGAGCCGCCCGCCGATCCCGTCGAGTGGATCCGCCGCCTCGCCCGAGCCTACGCGCGCTTCGGCCTCGAGCTGCCGAACCACTATCGCTTCATGTTCATGACCCCGCACAAGAAGGAGGACCACGGGCCGCTCGCGCCGGGCAACCAGTCGTTCGAGATGCTCCGGATGGCGGTCGCGCGCGCGATCGAGGGCGGACAGTTTCGCCCCGGGGACGTCAACACCGTCTCCCAGGTGCTCTGGTCCTCGCTCCACGGTGTCGTGGCCCTCCTCATCACGCTTCCGCGTGACCTCTGGCCCGTCGCCCCCGCGGCCGGGGACCTGGTGGACCAGACGATCGAGAACGGGATCCGGGGCTTCCTGGCCGAGGGGGCGCGGAGGAGCTGATGGTCTCGCTGGCCCGGAAGAACCTCCTGCACGACCGTCTCCGGTTCGTCATCACGGTGTCCGGCGTCGCCTTCGCGGTGACGCTCGTGCTCGTGCAGGTCGGCCTCTTCATGGGCCTCCTCGGCAAGGCCACCGTCACGATCGAGAACGCGAGCGCCGATCTCTGGATCACGTCGCGGGAGACGCCGAACGTGGACTTCGCCCACACCTTCCCCGAGACGAACGTGCTGCGGGTGCGGGGCGTGCCCGGGGTCGAGCGCGCGGACAACCTCATCGTCCAGTTCATGAACATCCAGCTCCCGAACGGCGCGGAAGAGGGCAGCCTCGTCTACGCGCTCGAGGACTTCACCGCCTGGAACCTTCCCTGGAAGGTGAACGAGGGCGACGTGCGCGACCTGAAGCGCGGCCTCTACATCATGATGGACCGCTCGGCGGAGCGCCGCTTCGGCCCCTTCCAGGTCGGCGAGTACCGGGAGATGCTCGGACGGCGCTTCAAGATCATCGGCACCACGTCGGACGCGGCGTCGTTCACGACCGCGCCCATCCTCTTCATGGACTACAAGACGGCGCAGGAGCAGCTCCAGACGCTCCAGGGCAAGACGCAGTACATCCTCGTGCGCCTCGCTCCCGGCGCGGACCCGGCGGCGGTGAAGGCCGAGATCGCGCGGCGGCTCCCCTACAACGACGTCTACCTGCGCGACCAGTGGGCGCGGCGCTCGCGCAGCTACTGGGTCGTCTCCACCGGGCTCGGCATGAACATGGGGATCACCGTCTTCCTCGGGATCCTGGTGGGCATCGTCGTCGTCGCCCAGACGCTCTACACCTCCGCGGTCGAGCACGTGAAGGAGTTCGGCACGGTGAAGGCGATCGGCGGGTCCAACCTCGACATCTATCGCATCCTCGGCGAGCAGGCGGTAATCGCGGCCGTCGTGGGCTTCGCGCTCGGGGGCGCGATCTCGCTGGCCATGCGACCGCTCATGGCGAAGCTGTACCTGACCGTCCTCGTCTCGCCCGCCTTCGCGGCCGCCGTCTTCGTGGGGACGGTGCTGATGTGCCTGGGCGCGGCGATGCTCTCGTTCCGGCGCGTGGCCACCATCGACCCCGCGCTCGTCTTCCGGACCTGAACCTGGAGATCGCCATGAGCGACACGGTGCTGTCCGTCGACTCGGTCACGAAGGTGTTCGAGGAGGGTTCGCAGCGCGTCGAGGTGCTCCGCGGCGTCTCCCTCGAGGTCCGCCAGGGCGAGGTCGTGGCCCTCGAAGGGCCGTCGGGTTCGGGCAAGACGACGCTGCTCTCGATCATGGGCTGCATCCTCACGCCCACGGCGGGGTCCGTCTCCGTCGCCGGCCGGAGAGTGAAGCTCGACGACCCGTCGTCGCTCCGCGCGGTGCGCCGCGAGTCGATCGGCTTCGTCTTCCAGCAGTACAACCTCTTTCCCGCCCTCACTGCCCACGAGAACGTCGAGTACGCCCTGAACGTGAAGGGCGTCCGCGGACGCGCGGCGCACGCGGAGGCGAGCCGCGTGCTCGAGCGCGTGGGCCTCGGTGACCGCAAGGACTTTCTGCCTCGCGACCTCTCGGGCGGCCAGAAGCAGCGCGTGGCGATCGCCCGCGCGCTGGCGGGATCGCCCCGCGTGATCCTCGCGGACGAGCCCACGGCCAACCTCGACACCGCGGTGGGGACCGAGGTGCTCGGCCTCTTCCGCAGCCTCGCCAAGGACGAGCGGAAGGGCCTCGTGATCGTGACCCACGACCCCAAGGTGCGCGACGTCGCGGACCGGGTGGTGGGGATTCGTGACGGAAAGCTGGCGGCGTGACGTTCGGGGGCGACGCACTGAGAAGGAGCCGTCAATGAAGATTCGCACGCTCGGACTCATGGGACTCGCGGGACTCGGCCTTCTCGGCGCGGCGTCGATCCACGCGCGCGGACCCGCATTGCCGGCGGCCTCTCCTTCTGGATGGGCGCCGCCTTCGATGCCGGCGAAGGTCGAGAGCGGGGTCGCGGCCGAAGGGCGCGTCGTCGCCTATCCCGGCTCGGAGGTGAAGGTGGGAGCCGAGCGCGCAGGCCGTCTCTTGCGCGTCGCGGTCCACGAGGGACAGACGGTCCGCGCCGGCGACCTCCTCGCCGAGATCGAGTCGGACGAGATCCGCGCCGCCCTCGACGAGTCTCGCGCCCGGGTGGCGGAAGGCGAGGCCGAGGTGCGCCTGGCCGAGCTCGACCGCGAGCGCCGCCAGAAGCTGGTGGACGAGAAGATCTTGGCCGCCCACGACCTGGACCAGGCCACCCGCGACCTCGACGTCGCCCGCGCCCACGTCCAGACCGCCCAGGCGACCATCGCCCGCTACGAGGCCCAGCTCCGCAAGTCGCGCATCCTCGCCCCCATCGCGGGGACCGTCACGTCCCGGCGGGTGGACGCCGGGCAGACCGTGGAGGCCGGCGACGAGGCCTTCACGCTCGCCGATCTCTCCCGCCTGCGCGTGGAGGGCGAAGCCCACGAAGCCGACGCCGGCGCCATCGCGCTCGACGCTCCGGTCCGCATCACCGCCGAGGGCTATCCCGGCCAGTCCTGGCCGGGACGCGTCGAGGAGATCCCGGACTCGGTGACGCTCCGCCGGCTAAAGCCCCAGGACCCGAGCCGCCCCACCGACACCCGGATCCTGGCCGTGAAGGTGGCTTTCGTCGAGACGAACCCGCTGAAGCTCGGCACCACGGTGGAGCTGCGGATACAGCCGGCCGTGCGCTGACGCGCTTCGGGACGCCGTCTGGGGCTCGCTCTCGCCCCGGTAAACGCTCGCCGCCTCGTGGTCATCTCATAGAGGAGCGATCCGAGGGACGCGGTGGCAACTTACGAGAACCCAGCCGCGCCGTGATGCGTAACCGGCTCTGAGAGGGGGGTCTCATGCGCTTCGTGGCCGGCAACGTTCGCTACGCCCTGCGACAGTTCGGGCTCTCGCCCGTCTTCACGGCTGCCGCCGTGCTGACGCTCGCCCTCGGGATCGGCGGCACGACGGCGATCTTCACGCTCATCCACGCGGTGATGCTCCGCTCGCTGCCCGTCTCCGATCCGAGCCGTCTCTACCGCGTGGGCGACGGCGCCGAGTGCTGTGTCGAAGGCGGGCCTCAAGACCGGTGGGGGCTGTTCTCGTTCCCTCTCTACGAAAGGCTCAAGGCGGAAACCCCTGAGTTCGAGGAAGTCACCGCCTTCCAGGCTGGGCGCGGCCGGCTGAGCGTGAGGCGCGAGGGCAAGGAATCCGTGGCCCGGCCGCTCCGGTCCGAATACGTCACGGGGACCTACTTCTCGACGCTCGGAGTCCGGCCCTTCAGCGGACGCCTGTTGACCCCCGAGGACGACGACCCCGCGGCCGCGCCGGCGGTCGTCCTCAGCCATCGCGTCTGGCAGACGACCTACGCGTCGGATACGTCGGTTCCCGGCTCGACGCTCGTCGTGGACGGCCATCCCATGACCGTGATCGGCATCGCCCCGCCGGGATTCTTCGGCGAGACGCTCGAGAGCGATCCCCCCGACCTCTGGATCCCGCTGCAGCAGGAGCCCCTGATCGCCGGCGAGGGCAGCCTGCTGCGCCAGCCCATCTCCGCGTGGCTCCGGATGATCGGCCGGGTGGGGCCCGGCGCTTCGGTGGAGGGCATGGGGCCTCGCCTGACGGGAGTGCTGCGGCAGTGGCTGGAGCACGACTCCGGGTATCCCCCGAACTGGATGGCCGACCTGATCCGCATTCTTCCCAAGCAGGTGATCACAGTGGTGCCGGCGGGCGCAGGCGTCGCCGTCATGAAGGAGGAGTACGGACGCAGCCTGCAGATCCTTCTTTCCGTCTGCGGTCTCGTGATGCTGATCGCCTGCGCCAACGTGGCGAACCTGCTCCTCGCGCGCGGGATCGCGCGTCGCGGCCAGACCGCCGTCCGCCTGGCCCTGGGCGCCACGCGCGGGCAGATCATCGCCCAGGCCCTCACCGAGAGCATCCTCCTCGCCCTCGGCGGCAGCCTGGTGGGGCTCGTGGTGGCGATCGGCGCGTCGCGGCTGCTGCTCTCCCTGGCCTTCTACAGCGCGCACTTCCTCCCCATCAGCGCCGCCCCGTCGCTCGTGGTGCTCGTCTTCGCATTCGCACTGGCCCTCGTGACGGGAATGATCTTCGGCTCGGCTCCAGCGTGGCTGGCCACGCACGCCGATCCCGCGGAGGCGCTCCGCGGGTCGGGGCGCAGCACCATGGACCGCTCGTCCTTCGCTCGCAAGGCGCTGCTCGTCGTCCAGGCCACCTTGTCGGTCGTGCTCGTGGCAGGCGCCACGATGCTCGCCCGCAGCCTGAACAAGCTCGAGAGCCAGGATTTCGGCTACGAGGTGCAGGGCCGCGTCGAGGTGGCGATCAACAACCCGCCGGCGACGTACACCCTGCCTCGCCTGCAGGCGCTCTATCGCCAGCTCGAGGAACGGCTCGTGAGTCTCCCCGGCGTCCGCGGGGCGGGCCTGGCGCTCTACAACCCGCTCACCGACAACTGGGGCGAGTTGATCATGGTCGCCGGGCACCCGCCGGCGAAGATCAACGACGAAGCGGGCGCGGCCTGGGACCGCGTGAGCGCCAGCTACCTCCAGAGCTGGGGCATCCCCGTCGTCCGGGGGCGGGGGCTGTCGGCCGCGGACGACGAGAGCTCCGAGCTCGTGGCCGTCGTCAACGAAGCCTTCGTCAAGCGCTTCTTCAAGAGCGACGAGGACCCGCTCGACCAGCACTTCGGACTGGACCTGCCGGAGTACGCCAGCACCTTCCGCATCGTCGGAGTCGTGCGCGACGCCAAGTTCGCGGGCTGGGGGCTCGAGAAGCCGGCGCGTCCGATGTTCTACGTCCCCCTGGCCCAGACCGTTTCCTACGGGCACGAGCTCATGGACAAGATCGAGCTCCGCTCCCACTTCGTCGGCGGGATCATGCTCGTGAGCGATCTGCCTCCCGCGGCGCTCGAGCCGGCGCTCACGCGCCTGCTGGCCGACCTCGATCCCAACCTGACGATCAACAGCGTGCGAACGATGCGCCAGCAGGTCGAGCTGTCGTTCGATCAGGAGCGCGCGGTCGCGACACTCGCCGGGCTGTTCGGAGTCGTAGCACTCCTCCTGGCCGCGGTCGGGCTCTACGGCGTCACGGCGTATGCGGTCGTCCGGAGAACGAACGAGATCGGGATCCGCATGGCCCTCGGCGCCGACCGTTCGAAGGTGATTCGGCTGGTGCTCTCGGGCGCCTTCCGCCAGGTGGTGGTGGGATTGCTCGTGGGACTGCCGCTCGCCCTGGGGGCCGGGCGTCTGATCTCCGCCCAGCTCTACGGCGTGTCGTTCTGGGACCCGGTGGCGCTCGTCCTGGCGGCGACTGCGCTCACGGCGTGCTCGTTCTTCGCGGCCGTCATTCCCGCGAGCCGCGCCGCCGCCATCGCGCCGAGGGACGCCCTCCGGACCGAGTAGCGCTCGATCTCGGCGGCTCGGGAATCACTTCCCGGCCATCTCCACGACCATCACCTCGATCGGCTCCGGCCCGTCGTTCGTGTCGCCGTGCCGCTCGCCCGGAGGGTCCGCGTCGAGCCAGTAGGCCTTGCCGGTCTCCCAGCTCACCGTGCGCGACTCGCCCGATTCCTTGACGATCTTGAGCGTGCCCCCGCGCAGCGCGACGATCACCCGCCCGTGCTCGTGCCGGTGCAGGCTCAAGGGCTGACCGGTTGCGATCAGGCTCTTCCAGACGCGCACCGCGTCGTTCTCGAACTGCGGAACGCGGCGCGTGCCGGGGGTCTCCGACGACGCCGATGCCGAAAGGGCCAGGGCCAGACCGGCGAGCCCGAGCCACCGGGAAGCTGACATCGAACCTCCTCAGGGTCCCGAGGTCGGGACCTCGTTGCCGTTCGGTTGACGGAAGAGGACGCAGTAGGCGTTGCCGGACCAGTGCGGCTCGACCCGCGCGATGTCGAAGCCGGCCGCCCTGACCTCGGCCACGACCGTCGTCCGCGCGATCCCGTGGCCCGACGCGTGCTCCGGCGTTCCCTCGTCGAAGTCGATGAGCGCCACGAGCCCGCCCGGCTTCAGGTTCTTGCGGAGGCTGGACAGCAGCAGGTGCCGGTCCGCGAACTCGTGGTAGACCGCGCGCACCAGCACGGCTTCGCAGCAGGCGAGGGGCAGCCGCGGGCTCATCCCCGGCGTGCGCGTGATCACGCTGACGTTGTCGACTCCGGCCGCGGCGATCGTCTGCAGCAGCTCGTGGGCGGGGTTCGGGCCGACGGTGGCGTAGACCTGCCCGCTCGGACCCACGCGCCGCGCCATGTCGACGCTCCAGCGGCCCGTGCCCGCGCGGATGTCGCCCACGCTCTTGCCCGGGGTGAGCTCCAGGACCGTGGCGATCTTGTCGGCCTCGGCGACGAAGCCGCGACCGCGGTCGTAGCCCTGCAGCAGCCAGCCTCCGAGGACGCCAGCTCCGAAGAGCGAGGCGACGACCACGGTCACGAGCGCGCTCGCCCTCATGGCTAGCCTCGCTCGCCCAGAAGCTCGCGGCCCGGCTCCGCGTCCGGCGCGCTGCCGGCGTCCGGCGGCCGGATCGAGCGGTTGCAGATATAGCCCACGACCAGCAGCCCGGCCATGATGTAGAGCGTCGCGTCGTAGGCTCGCGCCCTCGAGTAGCCCTGGGCGATCCAGTACTCGCGGAGGTAGTTCACGAGCGTCGGGCCGACGAGGCCGGCCGCGGAGAGCGCGGTGAGCACGCGGCCGTGGATCGCGCCCACGTGCGCGGCGCCGAAGAGATCGGCCACGTAGGCGGGCATGCTGCCGAACCCGCCACCGTACATGCTGAGGATGACCGCGAAGCAGGCGACGAACAGCACGAGGCTGCGCTGCTCGCCGGCGAGCGGCACCGCCGCGTAGAGCAGGGGGCCGAGGGAGAAGAAGAGGGCGTAGGTCGCCTTGCGGCCCACGCGGTCGGACACCCAGCCCCACACGAGCCGCCCGCTCATGTTGAAGAGGCTCAGGAGCGCGACGAAGAGGCTCGCGGCCTCCGCGCTCACGCCGTCGAACACCTCCTGGATCATGGCCGCGGCCTGCCCCAGCACGCCGAGCCCGGCGGTGACGTTCAAGAGCAGCACGCACCAGAGCAGGAGGAAGGCTTTCGTGCGCACGGCCTGCTCGACGGTGAAGCTCGCCGCGGCGACAGTGGCCGGAACCGCCGACCGATGGCCCGGCGGAGGCAGGCGGAACAAGAAGGCGCCGGCGAGCATCACCAGCAGGTAGACGCTGCCCAGCACCACGAACGTTTCGGCGACGCCGACCGAGGACGTCGCCGCGAACCGCCGCATGAGCGCGGTGCTCAAGGGGGCGGCGAGGATCGCGCCGCCACCGAAGCCCATCACCGCCGCGCCCGTGGCCAGGCCGCGATGGTCGGGAAACCAGCGCAGGAGGGTCGAGATCGGCGTGTTGAAGCCGAGGCCGAGGCCGCACCCGCCCAGGGTTCCGTAGCCGAGGTAGAGCCACGCGATCTGGTGCTGCCACACGCCGACCGCCGAGAGGAAGAAGCCGGCGGCGAAGCAGAGCGCGGCCAGGACACCGCTCGCGCGCGGGCCCACGCGGTCCTGCCACTTGCCCGCAACACCCGCGGACAGGCCGAGGAAGACGTAGGCGAGCGTGAAGATCCAGCCGAGCTGGCTGAGCGTCCAGTCGCCGGGGACCGGTCCGCTCACCCCTAGCACGCGCGCCAAAGGAAGGTTGAAGACGCTGAAGGCGTAGGCCTGGCCGATGCAGAGGTTGATGGCCACCGCGGCGAGGACGTTCCACCAGCGGTTGAAGCCTGGAGGCGCGACGATGCGTTCCCTGGAAAGCAGGCGGATCATCGGTGCGGGGATCGAGGGCTCCTGTGGATTGCGGGTCCGAGTGCCGCCGCGATTCTACTGCAGGGGTCGTGATGCTGGCACCGGCGCTCGTCGTGGACTACATTCGGCCGGAGCTGAGCTGCTGACGACCGTGGTCGCTCGTCCTTCCGCCATCTTCGCCGCCAAGCAGCGCATCCGCGAGCGCACCTGGACGCAGATGGAGCGGGCCCGGGTGGCGCTCTTCCCGGGGGCACGGGGCCGCATCCCGAATTTCAAGGGCGCGGCGCTCGCCGCCGACCGGCTCGCCGCAACGCCCGAGTGGAAGCGGGCGCGGGCGATCAAGTGCAACCCCGACGCGCCCCAACGCCCGGTGCGGCTGCGCGCGCTCCGCGACGGCAAGCTCGTGTACATGGCGGTGCCGCGCCTGCGTGAGGAGCGGTGCTTCTGGGAGCTCGATCCTGGGCGCCTTCGCGATCTCGCCGCGGCCGCGACCATTGGCGGCGCCGGACGGGTCGGCCGGCCGGTCGAGCCCCGCGCGCTGCCCCACATCGACCTCGTGGTGGCGGGGTCGGTGGTCGTGAATCGCGCGGGTGCCCGCGTCGGCAAGGGCGGCGGGTACTCGGACCTCGAGTACGCGATCGGCCGCGAGGTCGGCGCGATCGACGGCGACACGCGGATCGCCACGACCGTGCACGCGCTCCAGGTCGTGGACGACGACCTGCCGACGACGGCCCACGATTTCTTCCTCGACCTCGTCGTGACGCCCGACGAGGTCGTCCGCCCGGTAAGGACGGGCCGGCGACAGCCGCGCGGCGTGTTGCGGGACCACCTTCAGGCGGAGCACCGGGAGCTGGTGCCGGTCCTGCGGAAACTGGGTTTCTGATGTGAGGCCGCGTTACTGTCTTACCCATTCCGGAATGGGTGGCGCCCAGCAACGAACAGC
This sequence comes from Acidobacteriota bacterium, assembly GCA_046726955.1. Lineage (GTDB taxonomy): Bacteria > Acidobacteriota > Vicinamibacteria > Fen-336 > Fen-336 > CAVPGH01. The sequence continues at coordinate 5,981 of JBKPBQ010000599.1, read as the reverse complement.
GCGGGGTTGAGGATGGACAAGAGCCTGCAGGTACTCGTCGCATTGATTGCCGTCGGGTCGACCTCCGTCGCGATGGCGGCCCAGGGAGCGGTGTCCCCGGACTCGACGGCGCGCAACAAGGAGCTCGTTCGCCGGTGGATCGACGAAGGGTTCAACGGCCGGAACCTGGCCCTCGTGGACGAGGTCTTCGCGGAGCGATTCGCCGTCAACGGCAACGTCGTCGGCCGCGACGCGCTGAAGCAGAGCATGAGCCGCCATCTCGCGGCGTTCCCCGACCTGCACGTGGTGGCCGACGACATCGTGGCGGAAGGAAGCAAGGTGGGCCTCTGGTACACGGTCGAGGGCACGCACCGCGGCGAGTTCGAGGGCATCGCTCCAACGGGAAAGCCCGCGAAGTGGTCGGGGGTGGACCTCTTCACCATCGAGAATGGCCGGATCTCCCAGGTCCGCTTCCTGTCCGACCTGATCGGCCTTCTCCGCCAGCTCGGCGCCACCGTTTCTCCACCCGCCGAGGGAGCGACGCGCTGACCGCGGACACCGCCGAGCCGCAGCACGACGACTCGAGCCGACTCGCATCGCTGTCCGCCCAGGCGCAATGCCGCCACCAGCTGCGGATCCGCCGCGAGCGGCTGGCCGGGTTCTGGTGGATCGGATGGCTCTATGCCCTCGGCTTCGGGCTCTCGGCCATCGGCCTGCTGACGTCGGTCACGCACTTCCGAGAGCAGTGGTGCGTCTGCTCGAGAAGGACTCGCTCCAGGGAGTCATGACGCGGGAGACCCGCCAAGGCAGCTTCTGGTGAGCGACTCGGCTCGGTCGGAAGCAGTAGACTAGGTTCCCCGAGAGTACCGAGGGATGCCGCATCCTCTCCTTCTCCTCCCGCTCGTCTGCCTGCTCGCGGGCCACTCCTCCTCGCCGCAGGAGGACCTTGCCGAGAAGTCGCGTGTCGGCAAGGAGCTGATGGCGGCCGGCCGATACGCGGAAGCCGTTTCCGTCTATCGCGACCTCGTGAAGGCCGTGCCCGCAAACCCCGCACTCCTGCTGAACCTCGGCATGGCGCTGCACCTCGCCGGCCAGGACGGCGACGCGCTCGTGGAGCTCCAGAACGCGCGCAGGCTCCTGCCGGACTCGGTGCCGGCGGCGCTCTTCCTCGGTCTGACGAACCTCGGTCTCGGTCGTCCGGCCGACGCGGTTCCTCCGCTCCAGAGGGCCGTGGCCCTCCAGCCCGACAACGCGGAGGCGCAGTCCGCGCTCGCCGAGGCGCTCCTGAGCCTCGGGCACTATCCCGACGCCGAGAAGCACCTCGAGAAGGTCTCACGGCTCTCCCCGAAGGATCCCGCAACCTGGTTCAACCTGGGGCGGACGTACGAAGAGCTGGCGCGGAGCGCCTTCGAAGACCTCCTGAAGCGCAGCCCCGAGTCCGCCTTCGCCCTCGTCCTCGAGGCCGAGCAGCGCCTGAAGTCCGACCGGCGGGACCAGGCATTCCACCTCTATCGCCGGGCCCTCGAGCGCGACCCTACGTTTCGCGGACTCCACGCCGCGCTCGCCGGGATCTACCGCGGCGCCGGCCACGGCGACTGGGCCGCGGTCGAGGACGAAAGGGAGCGCAGCCTGCCCCGCGCGACCTGCGTCCGCGACACCCTGGAGTGCGCCTTCGTCGCCGGGAAGTACCAGGACGCCGTCGCCGCCGCCTCGCGAGCGCAGACGCCGAAGGCCATCTACTGGCTCGCTCGCGGCTACGACGCGCTCGCGGCGCAGGCGTTTGCCCGTCTGGCCGCGCTGCCTCCCTCGGCGCTCTCGCACGAGTGGACGGCGGAGACTCTCCGCGACCAGCGGCGGTACGTCGAGTCCGCGGGGGAGTGGCGGCAGGCGATAGCACTCGTCCCCGACGACCCCCGACTGAAGATCGAGCTCGCGCTGACTCTCCGGCTCGACCACGACTTCGCCGAGGCGCAGCGGGTGCTCGAGGACGTGGTGCGGGCGCAGGCGAGAGCGGCCGAGCCCAACTATCTCCTGGGCGACGTGCTCCTCGCGCAGCAGCAGCCCGAGCGCGCGCTCCCCTTCCTGGAAAAGGCCGTCGCTCTCGAGCCGAAGCACATCTACGCCCAGGGCGCGCTCGGCCGAGCCTACGCGCTGCTCGGCCGCGCCGCGGACGCCATCCCCCATCTCGAGCAGGGGCTGCCCGGCGACGAGGACGGGAGCGTGCGCTACCAGCTCGCTCGCGCCTACCAGGCCGCGGGCCGGACGCAAGAGGCCCAGGCGGCGCTCGAGGAGTACGAGGAGTACCAGAAGGCGACGAAGGCCGACTCGGGAGCCGCCGACCAGGCGCCGATCACCCCGCCCTGATGAGGCCACGCGCGCCGCTTGCGACCGCCTGGCCGCGCTCCCTCGCGCTCGTTCTGGCTCCCTGCGCCCTCCTCGCCGCGGCCGGCCTCGAGGCACCGGAGCCGCCCTTCGACCCGATCGTCTTCGAGCTGCAGAAGGCGAGCGGCATCGGCTTCGTGACGAACTCGAGCCGCACGGACCACCGCCACCAGCCGGAGACGATGGTGGCGGGCGTCGCCCTTCTCGACTACGACGGCGACGGCTGGCTCGACGTCTACGTGGTGAACGGCGCGAAGATGACGAGCCTCGACAAGACGGATCCGTCGTTCTGGAACCGCCTCTACCGCAACCGGGGCGACGGCACGTTCGAGGACGTCACGGCCCGCGCGGGCGTCAAGGGCGACGGTTACGACCTCGGCGTCGCCGTCGGCGACTACGACAACGACGGGCGGCCCGACATCTTCGTGACGGGGCTCCGCAAGAACACGCTCTTCCACAACGAGGGCGACGGCACGTTCACCGACGTGACGAAGGCCGCCGGCCTGGACCGGCCCGACCCCGAGTACGGGACGCTATGGGGCGTCGCCGCGGCCTTCCTCGACTACGACAACGACGGCGACCTCGACCTCTTCGTCTCGAACTACTGTGTCTGGAACCCGGAGACGGAGCCGCTCTGCGGTCCTCGCGGGCTGAACGACTACTGCCACCCGAGGGAGTACAAGGGCCTGCCGAGCTCGCTCTTCCGCAACGACGGCCACGGGAAGTTCACCGACGTCTCGTCGTCCTCGGGCATCCGCAAGGTCGTCGGCAAGGGCATGGGCGTCGCCGTAGCCGACTACGACGGGGACGGATGGCCGGACATCTTCGTGGCCAACGACACCGAGCCGGGCCGCTTGCTTCACAATCGGGGAAACGGCACGTTCGAGGAGATCGGCCTCGCGGCCGGCGTCGCCTACCCGGAGTCGGGCAAGGTGCTCTCCGGCATGGGCGCCGACGCCGGCGACGTGGACGACGACGGCCGACCCGACATCTTCCTGACGGCGCTCACGAGCGAGACGATGCCGCTCTTTCGAAACAGAGGCAAGAATGCGTTCGTCGAGGTGACGTCGCCGGCGGGACTCGCGTCCTTGACCCTCACCCGGTCGGGCTGGTGCAACGCGATCGTGGACTTCAACAACGACGGGCGGAAGGACCTCTTCGTGTGCGGGGGCGACGTGATGGACCCCGAGGGCGAGTTCCGCGCCCGCGTGCCCCAGACGAACCTCGTACTCGCCAACCTCGGCGGACTGAAGTTCGCCGACGCGACGCCGGGAGCGGGAAAGGACTTCAGCGCCAAGAAGGCCGTACACCGCGGAGGGGCCTTCGGCGACATCGACAACGACGGCCGGGTGGACGCCGTCGTGACGGACCTCTACGGCCCGATCGAGGTCTGGAAGAACGTGAGCCCGGTGCGCAACCACTGGCTGGAGGTCCTGACCGTCGGCACGAAGAGCAACCGCGACGGGATGGGGGCCAGGATCAAGGTCGTGAGCGCCTCGGGGACGCGCTACGGCCACGTCAACACCGCGGTCGGCTACGGCGGGGCCTCGGACCGGCGCGTGCACTTCGGTCTCGGCCGCGACACGGTCGCTCAGCGGATCGAGATCGCCTGGCCGTCGGGAACGCTTCAAGTGCTCGAGAACGTGGCGGCCGACCAGGTGCTGGTCGTCAAGGAAGGCGAGTCGGCCGCTTCGCGGCGCTGACCGCACTCACGGTCAGGCAAACTGGTTCCAGTCCATCTTGGGATCCCAAACCTCCTTCGAACGGAGGAGGTGCTCCCACGTGGCTTCCTTCCCCGTGTAGGCGGCCGTGCGTCCCAGCATCCCGCTGAGCGCCGCCTCCGCCCCGGACTCGGCCTCGCTCACGAGGTTGCCGCTGACGATGCTCTCGATGAAGGCCTTCTGCTTGTTGGGATCGGCGTCGTCGAGGGCGCCCCGGAACGTGCCCGTCGCCGCGGCCTCGGCGTCCGCGGGCTCGGGCCGCGAGAGCCCGGGGTACTCCCATCGCGTCGCCCCGTCGATCCGCACGGGCGCGTCGTATCGGGCCTCGGCGCACCCCTTGGTCCCGTAGTACTGCACGCCCACACCCCACGCCGCCTTCCCGAACTGCACCGAGGCGAAGCTGACATGGACGCCTCCGGGATAGGTGAAGACGCCGTTGAAGTGGCCCCAGCAGTCGCCCTCGTCCGTCCGGCCCGGCCGCCCGCCCGTCGCCACGGCCTTCAGGGGATGGGCACCCAGCATCCAGTTCGTGACGTCGATGACGTGCACGTTCTGCTCGACGATGACGTCGCCCGAGAGGACGCGGTCGCGAACCCAGTTCCGCAGCCGGCGCTCGGGGGGAGAGACCTCCGCGAAGTCCGGGCGCTTGAGCGCCGAGGCGAAGTAGTAGGCGAGCCCCGAGACGGGCGAGCCGATCTCGCCCGCGTGGATGCGCTTCGCGAGCTCGACGTACGGCGAGGCGTGCCGGATCTGGAAGCCCACGGCCAGGCTCAGCCGTCCTTTGGCTTTCTCGCCCAGCGCCATGACCTTCTTCGCCCCGGGGACGTCCACCGCGACCGGCTTCTCGAGGTAGACGTGCTTGCCCGCGGCGAGCGCGGCTTCGAGGTGGGCGGGATGGAAGTACGGAGGTGTCGCGATGTAGACCGCGTCCACGTCCTTGCTGGCGAAGAGCGGCTCGTACGCCCTGGGCCCGCGGAACACGCGGGACGGATCGATCGCGGGCTTGCCGAAGCTCGCGGAAGCTTCGTCGAGCTTCTGGCGGCCTTTCTCGAGCTGGTCCGCGAACATGTCGCCGATCGCCGTGACGACGGCGCTCGTATGCTCGAGGAAGGAGGACGTGACCTTCAGCCCGCGGCCCCCGCAGCCGAGGAGGCCCAGCCGGATCGCGGAGCTGGCCGAGGTGCCCCGCACCAGCCCGGGCTTGAGGATCGTGACGCCGGCGGCGACCGCCGCGCCCAGGAACCGGCGGCGGCTCGTCCCGCTCTCGCGCGTGTCACCCATGGGACTTCCTTCCTTGTCGCTTCAGCCGACCGGCTTGCCGCCGGCCAGGAAGCGGTCGAGCCGGGCCATGACGTCCTTGAGGTAGGCGGCATCGCCGCCCTGGATCTCCGTGGTCACCCAGCCGTCGTAGCCGATCTCGGCGAAGGCTCTCCGCACCTCCACCCAGTCGAGGTCACCCTCGCCCAGGTTCTTCCACTCGAAGAGCCCTTTCTCGCGGTCGACCCGGAAGTCCTTGAGGTGGACCCGGACGATCCGCGGACCGAGCGTGCGGATCCAGTCCTGCGGATAGCCGTAAAGGAGCACGTTGCCCACGTCGAAGTACGCCTTGACCCAGGGCGAGGCGAGCTCGTCCACGTAGCGCGCGAACTCGAGAGGGCTCAGGAGGAACTTGTTCCATACCTCCTCGACGGCGACGATCACCTTCAGCTCCTCGGCCAGGGGCAGGATCCGATCGCGGATGACCCTCTGCGACCGCGTCCAGGCGTCGCGGTAGGTGGTCTGGGGATTCACCACGGCGGGCACGAGCAGGACAGCCCCGGCTCCCCACAGCTTCGCGTTGCGGAGCGACGTCTCCATCCCCGCGACGCCCTTGCCTACGACATCGGCGTCGTCGCTCGA
>JBKPBQ010000598.1:0-13957 GCA_046726955.1 Acidobacteriota bacterium | reverse complement strand
GGCCTATCTCTTGTCGCGTCCCGGCTGGCTCGTGGCGGGCGAGGTGAGCATCCTCTCGGGTGCGCTCGACCACCTGCCGTTCGCCGAGCATCGCCGCACGCCGCGCGCGCTTCGCGCGGAGATCGCGGCCCGCGGCTGGCGGCAGGTGGCCGGCTTCCAGACGCGCAATCCGATCCACCGCGCTCACGAGCACCTCACGAAGCTCGCCCTCGAGTTCACGGACGGCCTCGTGATCCACCCGCTGGTGGGCGAGACGAAGGGCGACGACGTTCCCGCGGCCGTGCGCTTCCGCGCCTACGAGACGCTCGTCGAGCGCTACTACCCGAAGGATCGCACTCTGCTCTCCGCCTTCCCCGCGGCCATGCGCTACGCGGGGCCGCGGGAGGCCCTCTTCCACGCGATCGCGCGCAAGAACTACGGCATCGACCGCCTCATCGTCGGGCGCGACCACGCGGGCGTGGGCCGCTTCTACGGCCCCTACGAGGCCCAGGAGATCTTCGACCGCTTCACCGTCGAGGAGGTCGGGGTGGCGCCGCTGAAGCTGGAGCCGACTTTCTTCTGCCGCGCGTGCGCAGCGCTCGCGTCGGGGCGGACGTGCCCGCACGGGCCGGAGGAGCGCCTGGAGCTCTCGGGCAGCAAGGTCCGCGAGCTGCTGCGTGCCGGCGAGCACCTGCCGGAGGAGTTCACGCGGCGCGAAGTCGCGGAGGTGCTGCGCGAGCACTACCTCGCGAGCGGCGGCGGCGCCACGGCGGTGGTCGAGGCCAGCGGGAACGGCAACGGAAACGGCAACGGCAAGCGGCCGGTCGTCGCGGGCAACGGCAACGGTCACCGGCGCCCGTCGGGATTCATCCTCTGGTTCACGGGACTGTCGGGCGCCGGCAAGAGCACGCTGGCGCTCGCGCTCAAGGAGCGGCTCGCGGCCCGGCGGCCGGTGGAGATCCTGGACGGCGACGAGGTGCGGACGAACCTCTCGAAGGGCCTCGGCTTCTCCCGCGAGGACCGCGACACGAACATCCGCCGAATCGGCTTCGTGGCTCGTCTCCTCGCCCGGCACGGTGTCGCCGCGATCGGAGCCGCGATATCGCCCTACGCCGCGGCTCGCGCCGAGGTGCGCGCGCTGGCCGAGCAGGAGGGAATCCCCTTCCTGGAGGTGTTCGCGGACGCGGGACTCGAGACGCTGGTCGCGCGCGACGTGAAGGGGCTGTACCGCAAGGCGCTGGCCGGCGAGCTGCCTCACTTTACGGGCGTCTCCGATCCCTACGAGGCGCCCGAGCGGCCCGATATCAGGCTGCAGACAGACCGCGAGCGCGTGGAGGAAAGCGTCGCGCGGATCCTGGACCTTCTGGCCGGTCGGGGGCTCGCCGCCACGCCCGCGGCGGAGCTGGCCGAGGCTCGGGCATGAGCGTGGACGCGCTCTTCCCCGTCTTCCTCAGGCTGCACGGCCGAAAGGTCGTGCTCGTCGGTGGTGGGGGGGTCGCGGCGGGCAAGCTCGACGCGCTCTTGGGCACGGGCGCGATCGTCACGGTCGTGGCTCCCCGCATCCGCGACGAGATCGCGCGAGCGCCCGTGACGCTGCGCGAGCGCCCGTTCGGCGCGGGCGATCTCGAAGACGCGTGGTTCGTGGTGGCGGCCGCGACGCCGGAGGTGAACCGTCACGTCCGCGAGACGGCGGAAGCGCTCCACGTCTTCGTCAACGCCGTGGACGATCCCGAGAGCGCCTCCGCCTACACGGGCGGCGTCCTCCGCCGCGGCGGGGTTACCGTGGCGGTTTCCACCGAAGGACGCGCTCCGGCGCTCGCCGGGCTCCTGCGAGAGGCGCTCGACGCCGTCGTCCCGGAGGAGATCGACGAGTGGGTGCGCACCGCCGCGGCGTTGCGCGCCGAGCAGCGCCGTCAAGGGATCCCGATGGCTCGCCGGCGTCCCCTCCTCCTCGATGCGCTGAACCGTCTCTACTCGGAGAAGCGCACGCTTCCCCCGCCGGTCGAGGTCCGGCCGTGAGGGCGCCGGGCCTCGTCTCGCTCGTGGGCGCGGGTCCGGGAGACCCGGACCTCCTCACGCGCAAGGGCGCACAGCGTCTCGCCGAGGCCGACCTCGTTCTCTACGACGCGCTCGTGACGCCGGAGATCCTGGCCCTCGCGGGCGAGGCCCGCCGCTTCCCCGTGGGCAAGCGCGCAGGCCGCGCGTCCATCCGCCAGGAGACGATCAACGCGCTGCTCGTGCGCGCGGCGCGGCGCGGGCTGCGGATCGTTCGCCTGAAGTGCGGCGACCCGTTCGTGCTCGGCCGCGGGGGCGAGGAGGCGCTGGCCCTCGCCGAGGCGGGCATTCCCTTCGAGGTCGTCCCCGGCGTGACCAGCGCGGTGGCGGCGCCCGCCCTCGCGGGGATTCCGGTCACGCACCGTGGGGTCTCGTCGGGCTTCGTGGTGGTGAGCGGGCACGCGGAGGAGGCCTACGGTCCGGCGATCGACTCGATCGCGCCGGGCTCGCTGACGGTAGTCGTCTTGATGGGGCTTGGCTCGCGCGCGGCCCTCGCGGCGCGGCTCGAGAGGCGAGGGTGGGTATCCGACACGCCCGTCGCCGTCCTGCTCGGCGCATCGACGCCCGAGGCCTGCGCGTGGCGAGGTGTGCTGGACGACCTCGGCAAAGCACCTCTGCCCGAAGGGGATCTGCCCGGGACCATCGTCGTCGGCGAGGTCGTGGGGCTCGCTGCACGCATCGTTCCGTCCGACTTCGCCCACGGACATGACCTCACGGACGTACCGGACCTCGCCGACGTGGCCGAGGCCCGCTGAAGGAGGCTGTATGGCCGCTCTCGACGACCCTCGAACGCTCGGCCGCACGCGGCTCTCGTTTGCCGACGTGGCGGAGATCGACGATTTCGTGTGCACGCTGGAGAAGTTCGAGCGAGGCGAGCTGACACCCGACCAGTGGCGCGTCTTCCGCCTGGTGCGCGGCACCTACGGCCAGCGCCAGCCCGGCGACGCGTCGATGGTGCGCGTCAAGATCCCCCAGGGCGTCCTCGACGCGGCGCAGCTTCGCGCCCTCGCCGAGGTCGGCGAGACGTACTCGCGCGGCTTCGGCCACGTCACGACGCGCCAGAACGTCCAGTTCCACTTCGTCCCCCTCCACGACGTCGAGAAGGTGATGCGGCAGCTCGCCGACGTGGGGCTCACGACCCGGGAGGCCTGCGGCAATTCCGTCCGCAACGTGACCGCCTGCCCCTGGGCGGGAGTGGCCGCGGACGAGGTCTTCGACGTCACGCCCTACGCAGAGGCGCTCACCCGCTATTTCCTCCGGCATCGCTTGAGCTCGTCCCTCCCGCGCAAGTTCAAGATCGGCTTCGAGGGATGCGCGCAGGACCACGTGTTCACCGCCATCAACGACATCGGCTGGCGCGCGCGCCTCGAGGACGGCCGTCGCGGCTTCCGCGTCACCGCCGGGGGCGGCACTTCCATCCTCTGCCGCACCGGCGGCGTCCTCTACGACTTCCTGCCCGCGGGAGAGATGCTCGCGGTGGCCGAGGCGATCGTGCGCGTCTTCCACCGCCTGGGCGACTTCAAGCACAAGCAGCGCAACCGGATGAAGTTCCTGATCAAGGAGCTTGGCTGGGACCGCTGGCGGGCGGAGCTCGACGCGACGCTCGCCGACGTCAGGGCCGAAGGCGGCGTGCGGCTCCCCTTCGAGCCCGACGACCCGCCGGTCGAAGCGCCGCTCTCGGGCCTTCCCCCCCTCGCTCCGTCCGTCAGGCGCGTGGCCGCCCAGGTCGCGACGAGCCACGTCAAAGGGCCGGGGATCACGCCGCGCACGCTGCCCGTGGTCGGTGACTTCACGCATTGGCGGCGCACGAACGTCCGGGCGCAGAAGCACCCGGGCTTCGTCACGGTCGCCGTCACGCTTCCCCTTGGAGACATCACGTCCGGCCAGCTGCGGGTCGCCGCCGACCTCGCGGAGGCCTACGGCGACGGCGGCGTGCGCGTGACGCACGAGCAGGACCTCGTCTTCCGATGGGTGCGCGAGGGCGACGTCCCGGAGATCCACCGCCGGCTCGTGGCCGCCGGCCTCGGCCTTCCCGACGCGGGCACGGTCGCCGACGTCACGAGCTGCCCGGGCGCGGAGTCGTGCCGCATCGCGGTCACGCAGTCGCGCGGGCTGGGACGCCTGCTCGGCGACGGTCTCCGGGCGCGGCCCGACCTCGTCGAGGCGGCGGCGGACCTGAAGATCAAGATCAGCGGCTGCCCGAACGGCTGCGGGCAGCACCACATCGCGGGGATCGGCTTCCAGGGCAGCGTGCGCCGGCTGGGCGACCGGGTTGCTCCGCAGTACTTCGTCATGGTGGGGGGCGCGGTCGACGACTCCGGCGCGGAATTCGGAAGGCTCGCTGCGAAGATCCCGGCCCGCCGCGTGGGCGCGGCGCTCGAGCGGCTGCTCGAGCTCTATCGCGCGCAGCGCGGCGACGGAGAGACCGCGACCGCCTTCTTCCGGCGGCTGAACCTCTCGGTCGTCAAGGACCTCCTCGCCGACCTCGAGGCGCTCACGCCCGCGGACGCCGAGCCCGCCGACTACGTAGACCTCGGCGACGACGCGGAATTCAAGATGGAGGTCCTGGAGGGCGAGTGCAGCGCCTGACCAGGGAGGTCTTCGCCGTCTCCGTGTCCCGCCGCGCTCATTTCGTGCCTCGAGGCGGGACCCGGGCAAGCACGTAGGCCGCCGCCGCGCCGGGAGCGCCCACCACCGCGATGTCGGGGCCGAGGGCCAGCGCGGCACCGAATTCATCGACCCTTGTTCCGTCGGAGGCCTCGATCTTCTGCCGCAAACTCCACGCCGTGCCCGTCCGCTCGAAGGAGAGCACGGAGCCTCGGGTAGGTCGTCCCCACCTTCCGGTGCCCACGAGCGCCGTGTCGCCCCGGAGGGCGACCGCCCATCCCAATCGCCGCCGTTGACCCGGCTCGGGGTCCACCAGCTTCTGCTGCTCCGTCCATGAAGTACCTCCGCCCAGGAAGACGTAGGCTCCGGCCAGGGAGGAAGGAGCCCACGGGGCCGGCGCGCCCACGATCAGGATGTCGCCGGAGACGGCGAGGGCCCGGCCGAATTGGTCGAAGTCGACCGGGTCATGAGGTGTGAGCCGTCCCGCCTCGACCCATCGTCGCTCCTCCCGCCGGTAGAGCACGATCACGCCCGCGCCTGGCGCCCCGACGAGGAGAGTGCGGCCGGAGAACGCGACCGCGGCTCCGAACCAGGCGTAGGGAAACCCCTCGAGGTCGGTGTCGATCCTTTGCCCTCCTCTGGACCAATCAGAGTTCCTGCGGACGAAGACGTCGACGAGCCCGAGCGTGATGTAGAAACTCGGCGCGCCGACGGCCAGGGTGTCCCCGGAGAGAGCGACCGAAGCCGCGAAAGCATCCTCGAGACCGTACCACTCGCGGCGGCTCGGCTGCCGCCACGCGCCGTCCACCTTCGAGAAGATGTACACGGCGCCCCCGTAGAGGCTCGGGGAGCCGACGACGAGCGTGTCGCCGGAGAGGGCGAGCGAGGAGCCGAACCGCTCGAGGTCCTCCGCGTCGCTCGGGAAGATCTTCTGCTGCAGCATCCAGGTCCCGGCCGGGGAACGTTCGTAGACGTAGATCGATCCCGAGTAGTTCAGCCTGCCGTAGTCGTCCCACGGAGCGCCCACCACGAGGACGTCGCCCTCGAGCGCGATCGCCGAGCCGAAGGCATCGCCCACCGTCGAGTCGCCGATCCTGTCGCTGATCGGCGCGAGCTTCTGCACCTCGGAGAAATGGCCGGGCCTCGGCGGAAGGTCCGCCTGGGCCGAGCTCGTCGCGGCCGCGATGCCCCACCACGGGAGAGCCAACAGGACGCAGCCGAGCCTTCGACTCACGAGCCCCTCCCTATTCGAAGTACCCAAAGACGTCGAGGATGACGTGCACGGTGCCCGAGGGCTGGCCGACGCGGATGGACAGCGCGCCGTCGCCGTTCAACGAGACGACGCCGTTGCTCCCGCGCGTCTGGCCGGCACCGTAATTGACCATCGAGACGACGGGAACGGGCAGCCTCGCGGGATAGAGCCGGAGGTTGCCGGTCGTCGTTGGCTGGGTCACGGTCACGTTGACGACCACTGCCTTGGCCCCGAAGGGCACCCCGCACGTCGAGAAGCTCGGATAGAAGAGCTGGATGGAACCGGCCGCGAGAGGGTCGGGGCCGCCGAGACCGGGCTCGCGCGTGTCCAACAGGCGACAGGGGGTCACCGTGTGGTAATCGAGGTTGCCCACGGGTACGAAGAAGGGCGTCGAGGAGGTCCAAGCGTCGTTGGAGGAGTCGGGATCCGCGGTGGCGCTCGTGACGCTGGCCGTGTTCAGAATCGGATCCGGTCCCGGATAGGAGGCAGGGACGTCGTAGTCGGCGAAGATCGTCCGCGTCTCCCCTACTGGAATGCGTGGGATGAAGCACGGGAAGCCGCTCGTGCAGGCGCCAGAGGTACCGATGAGTGTCGTCCCCGCCGGCGTGGGATCGTCGACGACTACCCCCGCAGCGTTCGCGGGCCCGAGGTTCGTGACGTCGATGCGGTAGGGGAGGAAGAGACCGACCTCGGCCGTCGGCTTGAGGCTCGTCTTGGTGACCTGGAGGTCCGCGAGGCCGCCCGACCCGACGAGAGTCGCGACCGACGCGGCGTCGTTCGCGGGATCGGCGTCCGTCCCGCCCCACGCGAGCGAGGCCGCGCACGTCTGCGTGCCACTCGCTACCGCTGCCGCAACCACGCCGACGGTGACGCTGGAGCCGGCGGGCACGACCCCGAGGCTGCAGCTCGCGCTCGACGCGCCGTGAGTGCAGTTACCCTGACTCGGCGAAACCGAGTCCACTATCAGGCCCGCATCGAGGACGGAGGCCACGCTCACGGCCGGCGCCGCGTCCGGTCCATTGTTCGAGACCACGACGGAGTACGCGACGAGGTCACCGAGCGCCGCGCCCGCCGGTCCCGTGACGCCTACGGCGAGGTCGGTCGAAGCGGGCACGAGGACATAGGCCGCCCCCGACTCGACACCGCTCGGCGTCGTGGCCGAGGACGCGCCCACCGCGGCGGTGACTCCCGACACAGCGACGCTCGTCCCGAACTGGTTCCGATCGGCGCCGTCGAACGCGACGATCCGTTGTCGCTCCGTCCAGACGGCGGCCGTCCTCTCGAAGAGAAGGGCGAAACCCGGTGGAGGGGCCGGGGAGCCCGATCCCAGGACCGCGACGTCGCCGGAGACAGCGACCGAGAAGCCGAGAAGCTCGACGTAAGTGGGGTCGCTGCTGAAGAGCTTCTGCTGCTCCGTCCAGCTCCCGCCGCTGCGGACGAAGACGTAGGCGGCGCCGGCAGCGAAGAAGCCCCCCACGGATGCATTCGGCGCGCCGACGACTGCAGTGCCGCCCGAAAGGGCGATCGAGGCCCCAAACCCGTCGTTGGCGACCCCGTCCGACGGGGAGAGGAGCCCCTGCTGCGTCCACACGCCGCCGGCGCGCTCGAAGACGTAGACGTTCCCCGCCCCGTCCTGCGGCGCTCCGACGAGCGCGGTATCACCGGCGATCGCGACCGCGTGGCCCGTCGCGAGGAAGGGGGCGGATACCGACACGAGCCTCTGCTGGAGGGACCAGGACCCGCCCGTCCTCACGAAGACGTAGGCCGCGCCGGCCGCGGGTTGACCGCCTGCGTCCTCACCGGGCGCGCCGACGATCAGCGAGTCTCCGTCGACCGCGACGGCCGTTCCGAACTGCGCGAAGAGCTCCCCGCTCGGGCTGACGAGCTTCTGCTGCTGCAGCCACACGCCACCGGTCCGCACGAAGACGTAGACAGCCTCGGTCTCGTAGCCAGGCCCGGGGGCTCCGATGGCGAGCGTATCGCCGGACAGCGCCATCGCGGTGCCGAAACGATCGCGGTCGCTCGCGTCCCCGGCCACGATCTTCTGCTGCAGGCCCCAGGTCGCGCCCGTGCGGACGAAGACGTAAACGGATCCCGCATCACGTCCGCCGGGCACGTCGTCACCCGGCGCTCCGACCGCGAGCACGTCGCCCTCGAGAGCGAGCGCCGAGCCGAAGGCGTCCAGAAGGGCGGTGCCCGGGGGATCGAGTCGGGTCTCTTCGACCCATGGCGGCCCGGCATCCCGGAACACGTAGACGGATCCGGAGGCGTCGTCGCGGAACGGCGCTCCGACGAACGCTGCCCCGTTCGAGACCGCCACCGCCCTGCCGTAGCCTGACCCGGGTTCCCCGACGGCAGCGGTAAGCGCCTGCTCTTCCGCCCACACGCCACCGCCTCGGCGCAGCACGTGGACGGCACCCTCCGGAACCTCCGCAGGGGCTCCGACGATCAGCGTGTCCTCGCGCAGAGCGAGGCTCGTGCCGAACTCGGCGCCGACGCCGGGGGTGGGGGCCAGGCGCTGCTGAAGCGACCAGGATGGGCCCACGCGCAAGAAGACGTAGACGGCACCGTCGGAGAAAGACCCGCCACCCTCCCCAGGAGCGCCGACGGCCACCGAATCGACGTCGATGGAGACCGCCCCGCCCAGGAAGTCCCCGTCCGCTGCGGCTGGGGCGACGAGCTTGGCCTGCTGCGACCAGGCGCTACCCGCCCGGGTGAACACGTAGGCCGATCCCGCGTCGATGCCGGCGCCGGTGTCGTCGCCGGGAGCGCCCGCGACCAGGGTATCGCCGGATATCGAAACCGACCGACCGAAGGCATCGTCCGCCGCGAGGTCGGCGGAGAGGAGCTTCTGTTGCTGGGTCCAGGCCCCGCCGGCGCGAACGAAGACGTAGACCGAGCCCGAGCGGCTGCCGAATCCCGTCGTGTCGTCCGGCGATCCGACCACGGCGGTGTCGCCCGATACGGCGACCGCAGCACCGAAGCCGTCGAAGGGTTGCGTATCGGATCCAGTGAGCTGGGCTTCCTCCGTCCACGCAGCTCCGTTGCGGACGAACACGAACGCCAGGGTCGCGCCACTCTGGTTCGTCCCGACCACCAGCGTGTCTCCGGAAAGGGCCACGGCGGCCCCGAAGCCCGTGACCGTCGGCGGGTCGGACGGGCCCAGCTTCGCTTGGAGCGTCCACGATCCTGCCGCGTAGACGAAGACGTAGGCGGCGCCCGTCCCTATTGCGGTCTGGCTGTGCTGCGGCGCACCCACGACGAGGGTATCGCCGTCCGCGGCAACGACGGAGCCGAATCGCTCGTCTTCGTCTCCGACCACATCGCCGACCGCCGTCACCCTGGCTTGCTCCGTGAGGACGCGCAGCACCTCGGCGGGCAGCGGCGCTCCAAGGGCGGGCCCGAGCTGAGTGGCTCGCGCACCCGGACGAACGGGATCCTTCGCGGCCGCGATGGCGGGCGCGATAAGGGCCAGGCACAAGGCCTGGGCCAGGCATTTTCGGGTCACGCTCCGCCGAGCGTAATTCGGCGGGGGAACCTGTTCAACCCACGAGTGGCGCCGCCGAACGTAGAATCGTCTCTGCCAACACATACCGAGGAGAGCTCAAATGGCCGTTGCTCGCATCCCTCGACTCACGCTGCTCGTCGCCGCGACGTCCGCGTGCCGCGGGGCGGCGCCGCCCGTTACCCAGCGCCTGGTCGATCTCTACAAGCCCGATCTCGTGGCCGATCGCGTGGCCGCGGAGCCCGCACCGCCGCGGCTGGAGTGGCGCTTCGACGGACCGGCCGCGAAGACCGACAAGGCCGCCCTCGACAAGCAGGCCCTGAGCGGCGTCGCGGACCTCGCCGTGCGCGACGGGCGTCTGAGCGGGCGCACCACCACCGACTTCCCCATCCTCGACTTCGCGCTCCCCAAGCCGATCGAAGACACGGACCTGATCCACGAGATCGAGATCCGGATGCGCGTGGACCTCGGGGGCAACCTCTCCGCGCGCCTCTCCCGCGAAGAGAAGGTCAGCGCCGAGCAAACGCTCGACATCGCGAAGGCCTTCCCGTGGTCGTTCGGCAGCCCGGTACTCGCCGGAGGCGACGTCCGCGCGTACACGTTGAGATCCGGCCTCTCGGTTCCCGGTGCGGGGGCGAGGCACGTGCTGGTGCGGCCCACGAACGTGAAGGGCGCTCGCTTCGAGATCGAGTCGGTACGGCTGGTCTCGCGCCGCGAGCACCTGCAGGGCGTGGCCTCGGGAGTGGGCTGGCAGGGACTGGGCGAGATCTACAGGGAAACGCTCGTCGCGCGCGCTCCCGAGAAGATCCGGTTCGACGTCACGCTGCCCGCGCGGCCCTGGCTCGACCTCGCGGTGGGGACGGTCGACGACCAGCCCGTTGCCTTTCGCGTGGCGGTGGGCGAGCGCGGAGGCCGCGAGAGCACGGTCCTCCACCGGACGGTCACGCGCAAGCACCGCTGGGAGAGCGTCCCCGTGGACCTCGCCTCTTTCGCGTACCGTCCGGTGACGGTGACGCTGTCGCTCGAGTCCGCGAAACGCGGGACGCTCGGGTTCTGGGGAGGTCCGACGGTGCGCACGCGCGGCGCCATGCCGGCGGCCCTCACGGCACCGGGCGTTCCCGGTCCGCCTCCCCAGGGGGTGATCGTGATCTGGGCGGACACGCTGCGACGCGATCACCTCGGCGCCTACGGCTACGCACGGCCGACGTCACCCTTCGTGGACCGGCTGGCGAAGGAAGGCACGATCTTCCGGGACGCGGTGAGCCAGGCCTCGTGGACGAAGGTCGCGACGCCCTCCGTCATGACCTCGCTCTACCCAACGACGCACGGGGTCGCAGAGTTCTCGGATCGGCTGCCCGCCTCCGCGCGCACGATCGCCGAGGTCTACCGCGAGGCGGGGTACGCCACCGCCTGCTTCTCGTCCGTCATCTTCATCGGCAAGTTCACGAACCTCCACCAGGGGTTCGAGGAGCTGCACGAAGCGGCGTCGCTCCCCGACGAGGAGACGAGCAAGACCGCGCGCGAGTACGTGGACCGCGTCGGCGGGTGGCTCCAGGCCCACCGCGACGTCCCCTTCTTCGTCTTCCTTCACGTGACCGACCCCCACGACCCCTACAAGCCGTACGCGCCTTACGACACGCTCTTCGCGCCGGCGGACGGCATCGAGAGCCACGAGCGCGAGAGCCAGGCGGTCAAGAAGCACATCTCGGAGCCCCTCCTGAAGCAGTTCGGGATGCCGAACCGCAAGGAGCTCGAAGCGGCCGGGCTCGACGCCGACGCGTACGTCCAGTTCGACCAGTACTGGTACGACGCGTCCATCCGAGGGATGGACGCGGAGATCGCGCGCCTGGTCGAGCAGCTCGGCTCCCTCGGGCTCGACCGCCGCACGCTCGTCGTCTTCACCGGGGACCACGGGGAGGAGTTCCTGGAGCACGGGCGGACGTTCCACGGCCAGACGGTCTACGGCGAGCAGAACAACGTCCCCCTGGTCCTCTGGCAGCCCGGCCTCGTGCCGGCGGGCCGCGAGGTGGCGGAGACGGTGCGGACGATCGACATCATGCCCACGCTCCTCGCGGCGAGCGGCCTCCCTGTCCCCGCCGAGGCCCAGGGGCAGAGCCTGTGGGGGCTGATGACTCCGAGCAGCGGCGTCCATGCGGCCGAGGGCGCCCGTCTCGCGATCTCCGAGAAGGCGCACACGACCGTCCAGGGGGCGCCTCCCCCGCACGACACGAGCTCGGTCGCCATCACGGACGGCCGCTTCAAGCTCATCTACAACCGGGAGCGCGCCGCAGGCGCCCCGGAGTACGAGCTCTTCGACCACGCGAATGACCCGCTTGACCGGAAGGACGTCGCCGCGGAGCACCCGGACGTGGTGGCGCGCCTCCGCCGCGACCTGGAGGCCTGGCAGAAGGCCGCGGAGGGCGCGCGGCTGCCGCGCGACTCGGACGCCGAGAAGGGGATGAGCGCCGAAGAGCTGGAGCGCCTGCGCGCCCTCGGCTACATCCAGTAGCCGCCTAACGCTTCCCTGCCGCCGCGCGATCGCAGTAGACGGTCACCCGCGGGTGGAGCCAGAGGAAGGACGCCGGGCAGGCCGTGGTCACGCGGCGGGAGAGCATCCGGGCGAGGGGCGCCTTCTTCGAGGAGCCGGACACGAGCAGCACGATCTCCCGGGCGCTCAGGATGTCGTGGAGGCCCAGCGTGTAGCCGAAGCGCGGCGGCGGACGCAGCGAACGGATCATGGAGTGCCGGCGGCTGCTCGGCAGCAGGCGCGAGGCGTGAGGGAAGGGCTCGAAGGCCGCCCGCGGCTCGTTCATGAGGAGGTGGCCGTTGCGGCCGAGGCCGAGCAGGCAGAGGTCCATCGGTCCCTGCGCGCGGAGCCAGCGCGTGTAGCGCGCCACCTCCCGATCCGGCGCGCGAGCGTCGCTGCGCCAGCCCTGCCAGCGCGCGCGGGCGATGCGCAGGGGGCCGACCACCTCCTCGCGGACGAAGCGCTCGCACGTCGCGGCGTGGCCCCGCGGAAGGCCCAGCCACTCGTCCATGGCCAGGACGCGCAGCCGCGAGAAGAGCCGCGGCGACCGTGCGCCAACCCTGGCCAGCCGCCGATAGAGCCCGCGCGGCGAGTCGCCGGTGACGGCGCCCAGGAGCATGGCGGGCTGCCGCCGTACCGCCCGGAGCACGTGCTCGGCGGCGCGGCGGCTCAAGGCCTCGTAGTCGCGGACGATCTCGATATCCAAGTCGGCCCGTATTCTACGGCACTGCGCCCCCGTCACCTTGAAGCGCGCGCCGATTTCGCGGACGATCATCGTGCATGGCTCGCCGCGAAAAGCACCGCCTGATCGTCGCCATCACCGGAGCCACGGGCTCCGTCTACGGCATCCGCATCCTGCAGGCCCTGCAGGGCTCGGACGTCGAGACCCACCTCGTGATCAGCGGCTGGGGAGCCCGTACGCTGCTGCACGAGACGCCGTACACGCTTGAACAAGTCCGGAGCCTCGCCACGCGGGCTTACTCCGAAAACGACCAGGGGGCCGCTCTATCCAGCGGCTCCTTCCTGACCGCGGGGATGGTCGTCGCCCCCTGCAGCATGCGGACGCTCGCGGCCATCGCCCACGGGCACGCGGAGAACCTCGTCCACCGCGCGGCGGACGTGGTCCTCAAGGAGCGGCGCCGCCTCGTGCTCCTCGTCCGGGAGGCTCCGCTCCACGACGTCCACCTCGAGAACATGCTCAAGCTCTCGCGCATGGGTGCCGTCATCTCCCCCCCCGTGCCCGCGTTCTACGCGCAGCCGAAGACCGTGGACGACATCGTGAACCACACGGTGCAGCGCGTGCTGGACCTCTTCGACATCCACCTCGACGTGGCCGAGCGCTGGACGGGGATGAAGGCGGCGCCGGTGGCGCGGCTCACGCGGCGCGGGAGCCGCGGATGAAGAGCGCCTCGCGCCCCCTCCTGACCTCGCGCATGCAGGGCTTCGGGACCTCCGTCTTCGCGGAGTACACGCGGCTCGCGAGCGAGCACAAGGCCGTGAACTTGGGCCAGGGCTTCCCGGATTTCGACGGGCCCGAGTTCGTCAAGGAGGCGGCGGTGGCCGCGATCCGCTCCGGCCACAACCAGTACCTCCCCATGACCGGCCTGCCCGCGATGACGCAGGCGGTGGCCGACCACCAGCGGCGGTTCTACGGCCTCTTCTACGACCCCGCGAGCGAGGTCACGGTTTACGCGGGGGCCACGGAGGCGATCTTCGTCGCCCTCCAGGCGATCCTCGACCCGGGCGATGAGGTCGTGGTGTTCGAGCCGTACTACGACTCCTACCCCGCGGGGGCAGCGATGGCGGGGGCCAGCCTGCGCACGGTCACCCTGCACGCCCCCGACTTCACGTTCGACCGTGCGGAGCTGCGCGCGGCCATCACTCCGCGCACGCGGGCGTTCCTGCTGAACTCGCCGAACAACCCGAGCGGGCGCGTCTTCAGCTCGGCCGAGCTCGACGAGATCGCCGCCGTGTGCGTCGAGCACGACCTCCTCGCCATCACCGACGAGGTCTACGAGCACCTCGTGTTCGA
>JBKPBQ010000597.1:0-6569 GCA_046726955.1 Acidobacteriota bacterium | reverse complement strand
GCGGACGAGGGCCATGACGGCCGCCCGCATCCGGGCCGCATCTTCTTCGTTGTGGCCGCTCGGCCGCGCGTCCTCCCGCATACTCATTGTATAATACAACTATCTCGCCCGCCTGTCAAGCCCTGCCGGGCGGTCGCGCGGCTGCTGTAGGATGGGCGCGCTCCTTCAGGGAAACGCAATGGTGACCGGCGGGGACAAAGTTGCCGAAGTCCTTGAGAAGCAGGGAGTCCGCTTCCTCTTCACGCTCTGCGGGGGGCACATCTCGCCCATCCTCGTCTCGGCCAAGGCGCGGGGCCTGCGGGTGGTGGACGTGCGGCACGAGGTGACCGCCGTGTTCGCCGCCGACGCGGTGGCGCGCCTCACGGGGGTGCCCGGTGTAGCGGCGGTGACCGCCGGTCCCGGAGCCACGAACACCATCACCGCCGTCAAGAACGCCCAGATGGCGCAGTCGCCCGTGGTCGTCCTCGGGGGGGCGACGGCCACGATGCTGCGGGGCCGGGGCTCGCTGCAGGACATCGACCAGATGGCCCTCATGCGTCCCCACGTGAAGTGGGCGACGCGGGTCACGCGCGTGCGCGACCTCGTTCCCGTCCTCGAGGAGGCGTTCCGCATCGCCCGCGAGGGCGTGCCGGGGCCGGTCTTCGTCGAGTGCCCCGTGGACCTGCTCTATCCGGCCGAGCTCGTGCGCGGCTGGTACGGAGCGAAGACGGGCGGGGGCAAAAGCGTGGGGGACGCGGTCGTCCAGGCCTACGTCGGCTGGCACCTGCGGCGGCTGTTCGGGGGAGCGGAAACGGCGGAGGCGCGGGTTCCTCCCGAGGTCGAGGCTCCCCGGCCCGATCCCGCCCTCGTCCGCGAAGCCGCGGCGCTGCTCTCCCGCGCGGCGCGTCCCGTGCTCGTGATCGGTAGCCAGGCGACGCTCGCCACCGGCGAGATCGGCGCCCTGGCCGCGGCCGTGGGTGCGTTAGGCGCCCCCGTCTACCTCTCGGGAATGGCGCGCGGCCTGCTCGGGCCGGCCCATCCCCTGCAGATGCGGCACAAGCGGAAGGAGGCCCTGCGCGAGGCGGATCTCGTGGTCCTCGCGGGGACGCCGAACGACTTCCGGCTGGACTACGGGGGACACGTGAGCCGAAAAGCCGAGCTCGTCTCCGCGAACCGGAGCGTGCGCGACCTGACGAAGAACCGCCGCCCCACGGTGGGAGTCCTGGGAGCGCCGGAGCGGTTCCTGCAAGAGATCGCGCGCCTCGTTCGTCCGCGCGACGCGTGGACCGCCTGGACGTCGGTGCTGCGCGCGCGCGACGAGGCCCGCGAGCGCGAGATCGACGCCCAGGCGGCGGCCTCTTCCGACCGGGGGCTGAATCCCCTGGCGGTCTGCAAATCGGTCGATCGCGCGCTGGGGAGCGACAGCGTCGTCGTCGCCGACGGCGGGGACTTCGTGTCCACGGCGTCCTACATCCTGCGACCGCGCGCTCCTCTCTCCTGGCTCGACCCCGGGGTCTTCGGGACGCTCGGCGTGGGCGCGGGCTTCGCGCTCGGGGCGAAGCTCGTGCGGCCGAAGGCGGACGTCTGGATCCTCTACGGCGACGGCTCCGTGGGGTACAGCCTGAGCGAGGCCGACACGTTCGTGCGTCACGGACTCCCCGTGATCGCGGTCGTCGGCAACGACGCAGCCTGGACGCAGATCGCGCGCGAGCAGATCGAGGTCCTGAAGGACGACGTGGGCGTCGTCCTGCGCCACTCCGACTACCACAAGGCGGCGGAGGGCCTGGGCGCCGCCGGCCTGCGCGTCGACGATCCCACCTGCCTCGATTCCACGTTCGGCACGGCCAAGGGCCTCGCCCGCGAGGGCCGGCCCGTCTACGTGAACGCGATCCTGGGGAAGACCGAGTTCCGCAAGGGCTCGATATCGATGTGACGCGCCGCTACCTCGTCTACGGCGCGAACGGGTACACCGGCCACCTCGTGGCTCGCGTCGCCGCGCAGCGCGGCGAGCGGCCGGTCGTCGCGGGCCGATCCCCGGGCGAGATCGAGGGGATCGCGAAGGAGCTGGGACTCGAGCACCGCGTCTTCTCGCTCGACCATCCGGACGAGGTCGATCGGGGCCTCCAGGGGATGGCGGTCGTCCTGCACTGCGCGGGACCGTTCTCGCGCACGTACCGCGCGATGGCCGAGGCCTGCTTGCGCACGAAGACGCACTACCTGGACGTGACGGGCGAGGCCGTCGTCTTCGAGGCGCTGGCCGCGCGCGACGGCGAGGCGCAGAAGGCGGGGATCATGCTCCTCCCCGGCTCCGGCTTCGACGTCGTGCCCTCGGACTGCCTGGCCCTTCATCTCAAGAACCGCCTCCCCACGGCGCGCCGCCTCTCCCTCGGCTTCCAGCCGATCGGCGGCCTCTCCCGCGGCACCGCCACCACCATGATCGAGAACCTGCACCGCGGCGGCCTCGTGCGCCGCGGGGGGAAGCTCGTGAGCGTGCCCGCGGCCTGGAAGACGCGCGTGATCGACTTCGGCCGCGGCCCGCGCACGGCCATGACGATCCCCTGGGGCGACGTCGCCACGGCCTGGTACAGCACCGGCATCCCGGACATCGAGGTCTTCATGGCCGCACGGACGCGGCTGCGTGTCGCCACGCGCCTCAGCCGTTACGTCGCACCGCTCCTCCGGACGCGATGGTTCCAGGAGAGGGCCAAAGCGCGGGTCCGCTCGGGTCCGCCCGGGCCAACAGACGAGCAGCGCGCTCGCGGGAAGAGCCTGCTCTGGGGCGAGGCAAGCGACGAGGCCGGGAGACGCGTCGTCTCGCGCCTCGCGACGCCGGAGGGATACACGCTCACGGCCCAGGCTGCGCTCGCGATCGTGGGGAAGGTATTGGAGGGACAAGCACCCGTGGGATACCAGACACCAGCGAAAGCGTACGGGGCGGACTTCGTCCTCGGGTTGGAGGGCGTGACACGGACGGACGAGGCATGAGGCGCGGAATGAAGCCGCTCGGAGCCGTCATCGTCTCGGCGGGGGCCGCTCTTCTGCTGGGCATTGCCGCCTTTGCGGCCCCGGCGGGGAGAGTCAAGGTCCTAAAGCAGATCCGGCTGCCCCACCACTACTACTACCGGGAGATGTACCTGCCCCAGGCCACGAGCGGCGCCGCCTCTCCCGCCTGGTCGCCCGACGGGAAGGAGATCGCCCTCTCGATGGAGGGCTCGCTTTGGCGCGTGGACCCCGCGACGGGTCTCGCCCGGCAGCTCACGAGCGGGCCGGGCTACGACTACCAGCCGGACTGGTCTCCGGACGGACGCGTCCTCGCCTACGCGTCCTACCGCGACGACGCGGTGGAGCTCCGCGCCCTCGACGTCGCGAGCGGCCGCTCGTGGCCGCTGACGGAGACGGGCGCGGTGAACGTCGAGCCCCGCTGGTCGCCCGACGGCAAGCGCCTCGCCTTCGTCTCCAGCTCCCTCGAAGGCCGCTTCCACGTCTACCTCCTCGACGTCACCGACGGCCGCCCCGGGACTCCCCTGCGCCTCACCGAGGACCGCGACAGCGGCCTGCCGCGCTACTACTACGCGCGCTTCGACCACTACCTCTCGCCCACGTGGTCGCCGGACGGGAGCGAGCTCATCCTCGTGTCCAATCGCGGGCGCATCTGGGGCACGGGCGGGTTCTGGCGCATGAAGGCCGAGCGGGGTGCTGCGATGCGCTCGCTCCACTACGAGGAGACGAACTGGAAAGCGAAGCCGGACTGGTCGCGGGACGGCAAGCGGGTCGTCTACGCGTCGTACCTCGGCCGGCAGTGGCACCAGCTCTGGCTCATGACCGCGGACGGCGGCGACGTCTTCCCCCTCACGTACGGGGAGTTCGACGCCACCGCTCCCCGCTGGTCGCCCGACGGGACGCGCATTGCGTACGTGTCGAACGAAGACGGGATCCCCGCGCTCTGGACGATCACCGTGCCGGGCGGGGAGCGGCGGAGGGTCGAGATCCGGGAGCGGCGTTACCTGGGGCCGACGGGGCGCCTGCGGATCGAGACGACGGAAGGGGGCCGCCGCCTCCCCGCGCGTATCTCCGTCGTGGGCCCGGACGGACGGAGCTACGCGCCGGAAGGGGCCTGGCGCCACGCGGACGACTACTTCGACCGCGACGAGCGGAAGATCGAGTACGGGTACTTTCACGCCGCGGGCACCGCCGAGGTCGTGGTGCCCGCGGCGGTAACCTTGACGGTCGAAGTCCTGCGCGGTCTGGAGTACCGGCCGTCGCGCCAGACCGTCGAGGTCTCATCGGGCGAAACGCGCGACCTGAAGATCGCCCTGACCCGCCTCCACGACCTTCCGGCGCGGGGGTGGTGGAGCGGCGACCTGCACGTCCACATGAACTACGGCGGCGCGTACCGCGCGACTCCGGCGACCCTGCGCTTCCAGGCCGAGGCCGAGGACCTCCACGCCGTCTTCGACCTCATCGTGAACAAGGAGCAGCGGATCCCCGACATCGCATCGTTCACGGGCAAGCTCGACCCGGTCTCGACCGCCGACACGCTGATCCGCCACGACCAGGAGTTCCACACGAGCTGGTGGGGGCACTCGAGCCTGCTCGGCCTGACGGATCACGTGCTCCTGCCCGGCTACGTGGGCTACGTGAACACCGCCGCGGCGAGCCTCTACCCGTCGAACGCGACGATCTCCGACCTCGGCCGCGCCCAGGGCGCGCTCTTCGGCTACGTGCATCCCTTCGACGCGCTCCCCGACTTCTCGCAGCCGGGCGAGCCGGCGCCCTACCCGATCCGCGGCTTCGAGGGCGGCGATCCCATCGAGGTGCCGATCGACGTCGCGCTCGGCAAGGTGGACTTCTACGAGGCCGTCGGGCTCAGCCACCACGAGCCGACGTCCGCGATCTGGTACCGGCTCCTCAACTGCGGCTTCCGGATCCCGGCGGGAGCGGGGACGGACGCCATGACGAACTACTCGTCGCTGCGCGGGCCGGTGGGGATGAACCGCGTGTTCGTGAAGACGGGGCCGGGGCCGCTGGAGGAGAAGCGCTTCCTGGAAGGGCTGAAGGCCGGCCGGACGTTTGCCACGAACGGCCCGCTCGTCGAGCTCTCCCTGCGACGGACGTCGCCGAACGGACCGTGGAGCGAGCCGGGGGACGAGATCGCACTGCCCGCGGGGACGCACACTCTGGAAGCGCGCGTGTCCCTCCGCTCGATCGTGCCCGTCGATCGCCTGGAGATCGTGGGGAACGGTGTCGTCGTGGCGACACTTCCGCTCTCCGGCGACCACACGACGGCCGATGCCACCGTGAAGCTGCCCGTACGCGGCTCCGGGTGGTACGTGCTCCGCGCCTGGTCCGAGCACTCGCGCCATCCCATACTCGACTTCTATCCGTTCGGGACCACGGGCCCGGTGTACGTGACGGTCGCGGACCGGCCGGTGCGCTCAGCGGCGGACGCCCGCTACTTCATGGCCTGGATCGATCGCGTCCGCGAGGCCGCGTCGCGGCACCCGGGCTGGGCGACGCCGGCGGAGAAGGACGAGACGCTCGCCCTGCTCGACCGCGCCCGCCGCGAGTTCGAGACGCGGGCGATAGCACCGTCGCCGCGGTAGATGCTCGATCGTCCCGTCCGGCGCGCCGCGCTCGCGGCCCTGCTCCTCGCCGTGATGGCCACGCTCCTCGTCCTCAGCAGCCTCCACAAGAAGCTCGCCTACGACGAGTACGACAACCTCGCCTACGGGTATAGGGTGCGGACGCTCGGCCCCCTGCCCCCCCTCAACGGCCAGAGGATGCCGGTGCTCGTGCTGAACGCGCTGGGCTGCGCGGCGCCCTGTCGGGAGGCGGACGTGAACGCGACGGAAGACCGGCGGCTGCTCGTGCGCCTTCCCACGATCCTCTTCACCCTCGGCCTCGGCGTCCTTATTTATGTATGGGTGGGGGAGTGGTCCCCGGCGGGGGCCCTCCTCGCCCTCGGCCTCTACGCGCTCCACCCGAGCTTCCTCGCCCACGGCAAGGAAGTCACGAGCGACGTGGCCGCCGCCTTCTTCACGGTGGCTGCCGTCTACCCGCTGTGGCGAGTCGTGCGGGAGCGCGGAGACCCGAGGCTCCACCTGGCACTCGCCGCGCTCGCCACCGCGCTCGGGCTCGCCTCGAAGTACACGAGCGTCCTCCTCTTTCCGCTGCTCGCCCTCCTCTGGCTCGTCGAGACCCGCGGTCGGGTGACGAAGCGCGCGCTCCTCGGCGGGCTCGCCTACCTCGCCCTCGTCGTGCTGTTCCTGAACGCGGTGTACCTCTTCCAGGGCACGCTGCGCCGCGCCGACGACTACAACTGGAAGAGCCGGCGGCTCCAGGCGCTGCGCCAGGTCGCTCTTCCCCTCTTCCTTCCCCGCACGTTCGTCCTCGGCCTCGACTTCTCGTACTTAGTGCAGGAGCAGCCGGACGTCGGCCGCGGCAACAACTACGTCCTCGGCCGTCTCGACACGGAAGGCGTCTGGTACGCGTTTCCCCTCATGGTCCTGCTGAAGACGCCGCTCGCCTTCTTTGGCCTCCTCGCGGTCGCCGCGCGCGCGCGTCCGCCGAGGGCGGGAGCCGCCTGGGCC
>JBKPBQ010000596.1:0-4856 GCA_046726955.1 Acidobacteriota bacterium | reverse complement strand
GAAGCCGTCCTCGCCGTCGCTGGCCGTGGACACGCGATAGCCCTCGCGGTCCAACCGGTCGGTCAGGGTGAGGCGGAGGCCCGGGTCGTCCTCAACGAGCAGGATTCGGGGTCCCATGGCTCGGCTCGCCGGCGGAAGCGGTGGAAGACGCGAAGGATGCGGCGGGCAGTACGATCGTGAACGCGGCGCCGCGACCCGGGTCGCTCGCGACCTCCACGCGCCCGCCCGCCGCCCGCACGATGCGGTCGACGAGGCTCAGGCCGAGGCCGCTGCCGCGAACCTGCCGCTCGCGCGCGCGGCGGCCGCGGAAGAAAGGCTCGAACACGTAGGGCCGCTCCTCCGGAGGTATCCCCGGCCCCCGGTCCTCGACGGTGATACGGACCTCGTCGCGGCCCGACGTGCGGACGCGCGCCGCCCGGATCGCCACCGGTGCTTTCTCGCCGCCGTGCTTGGCCGCGTTCTCCAGCAGATTGCGCAGCGCGCGCACGAGGGCGGAGCGGTCGGCGCGCAGCAGCGGCAGATCGGCCTCGACGCTCTTCTCCAGCCGCAGGCTCGGAAAGGAAGCAGCGGCGGCGCGAGCCGCGTCGTCGAGGACCGCGGCCACGGCGACGTCCTCGGCGTGGACGGCGCGTCGCCCGGTGTACGTCCCCGCGAGGTCGAGCACCTGCTCGACCATCTCCCCGAGCCGGCGTCCCTCGTCGCGAATCACGCGGCCGTACTGGCGCACCGCCTGCGCCTCCGTGACGACGCCGTCCGCGAGGTTCTCCGCGGCGGAGCCGATGACGGCGAGGGGCGTGCGCAGCTCGTGCGACACGCCGGCCACGAACTCGAGCTGACGGTCGGCGAGCCGGCGCGCCCGCTGCGCCGAGACCACGATGAGCACGGCGCTCGCGGCGAGGAGCACGAGGATGCCCGCGCTGACCAGGAGGTTGCGCCGGCGGGCCGCGGCCACGATGTCCGCGAGCGATCCCTCGCGGTGGAACGCCGTGAGCTCCCAGCGGCCGGCCTCCCCGTGCGACCCCTCGCCCGGGCGTCGGAACCAGAATCGCCGGCGGTCGCCCCTCTCGAAGGCAGCGCCTGCACGCGGCCCGAGTACTGCCTGCAAGTCTTCCTCGCTCGCGTCCTCGAAGCGCGGCTCGAAGAGCCCGACCTGGGCGTCGCCGAGATCCGTGAGCCGCGGGTCGGGGCCACTGCGGAACACCACCTCGCCGGGAGCGGCGCGGCGCCGCACCACGACCGTGTACTCCGAAGTTTCCGAGGGCCCGAAGTGGCGGGTGACGAGCGCGGGCAGGAGCTGGCCCACGAGGTACTCGCGATCGAGGAGGACGATCGTGTGGCCCGCGATCCGGACGTGCACGGGCCCCCGCGGCTCGGCGCCGGCCGCGGCGGGCAGCTCGACCGAGGGGACGGGAAGGACGAGGGCGGGCAGCTCCTCGTCGAAGGGCGGGAAGAATCCCGGTCCGCGTCCGCGGCCCCGCTCGCTCGGAGGGCCTTCGATCGAGCGCTCGCGGACGCCGGCGAGCGCGGCCGGCCACTCGACCTCCTGGAACGAGCCGGTGTCCGGATCGAACCGCCGAAGCCGGTGGCTGCCCAGGCCGCTGACGAACACGTCCTTCACGAGTGCCGGATGGGCGGCCCCGCTCCTCCAGCGCGCGTAGCGCTCGGCGTACGGCGCCGCATCCTTCTTTGCGAGCGAAGCCGCGTCCACGGGAAGCAGGAGGAAGGCTCGAGTGAGCTCGCGGTCGAGCTCGCGGGCCACGGGCTCGGCCCGCGCCTTCGCCGCCGCGCGCAGCCGAGCCTCCTCGGCCTCGCTCACCTGCCCCAGCCAGCGGTACTGGAGCGAGCCGAGGAGCGCGAGGAGGATCGCGACCGCGCCCGCGCCGAGCACGATCGGATACGACGGCCGCGGCCGCGAGACGGACATCCGTCGCAGTCTAGCACCAGGGTCCGGGGACTCTCCGCGCGCGGGCCGGATTTTGCAACCGCTTAACGGTCGCCCCAGCCGGAGGTCTCCTTCGTCCCCGTGCGAGGACAGCGGCGTGGCTTCCTCGCACCAGCGCCGGCGCTCGGACGCTGACTGCAGCGCCCTAAAACACTGAAGGACAACGTCCTGCCGCCAGTCGACCCCAAGGGCGCCTCCGGCACGAACGTTGCTCGACGAGGGGCATCCCGGACGATTCGGGGGCCGATACCGAAAGGAACCCAAGTGACGGCACGCATCCTTCTCGTGGACGACGATCCCGGCCTGCGGCTCGCGCTCAGCGATCGATTCGAGAGCGAGGGCTACAGCACCGAGACCGCGGCGGACGGCGACCAGGGCCTCGCCCGCGCCGCGGCCGAGCCGTTCGACGTCGTGATCCTCGACGTCATGCTGCCCGGCAAGGGCGGCTTCGACGTCTGCCGCGAGCTGCGTCGGCGGGGCGTGTCCACACCGGTCCTGCTCCTCTCCGCGCGCGGCCAGGTCGCGGATCGCGTGGCCGGGCTACAGCTCGGGGCCGACGACTACGTGGTCAAGCCCTTCGAGATGGCCGAGCTCCTCGCGCGCATCGAGGCCCGCATGCGTCCCCGGTCCGGAAGCGAGGCCGGTCCCCTGTCCCGCGTCCGGTTCGGCAGCGTCGAGTGCGACTTCGACAGGGACGAGGTGCGCGTCGACGGCCAGGAGGTCGAGCTCTCCGGCAAGGAGCTGCGCCTCCTGCGCTACCTCGTCGAGCACCAGGGCGCCACGGTCTCCCGCGACGAGCTCCTCCGCGAGGTCTGGGGCTACACCGCGATGCCCCTGACCCGGACAGTGGACGTGCACGTGGCCTGGCTGCGCCGCAAGCTCGAGGCCAACCCGCGCCACCCCCGGTTCATCCTCACCGTGCACGGCCTCGGCTACAAGTTCGTGGGCGATCGTCCGGCCCCGCACGCGCAGGAAGCGACGCTGTCCTCGAGCGCCCTCGGCTAGCGGCTGGCCGCCCGGCCGCCGCGGCAGACGTCTTCAACCCCGGAAGCCGGAGCAGGTCCAAATGTGCAGGGGGGTCGAGGAGAAGCGATGAAGAGAGCATTCGGGGTCGTGATGTTGGGCCTGACGTTGGTGGCGGGGGGCGTGGGCCTCGTCGCGGCCGCCGAAGGCCAGAAGGGGTCGGATCGGGGCGCGCGGCGCGGCCAGTGGCTGGCGCAGGAGCTCGGCCTGACCGACGAGCAGAAGGCGAGCTTCGAGGCGCTGCGCGAGCAGCATCGCACCGAGATGCAGCCGCTCATGGAGGAGGGTCGCGCGCTCCACGAGAGGCTCCAGGCCACCCTCAAGGCCGAGAATCCCGATCCCCAGGCCGTGGGCGAGGCCACGATCGCCGTGCAGCAGCACCGCAAGGTGGTGGAAGCGGCGCAGAAGGCATTCCACGAAAAGCTCGCGGCGCAGCTCACGCCGGAGCAGAAGGCGAAGTTCGACGCGCTCGCGGAGCGGCACGGAATGCACGACCGAGGCTTCGGGCGCGGACATCGCGCCGCTCCGGAGACCGAGGCGCCGGCCAGCCCCCGCAGCTGATCCGACCACGTCTCGACCGTGACGACAACGGACTGTTCATGAGGCAAGCAGCCTCCTGAACAGTCCGAGTCACATCTTGAGCTCGATCCTCAGGATGTGACCTTCCGTCTTTCCCACGTTCTCCACGGTGTGGACGATCGCCTCGCTCCACGCGAACGTCCCCGCCGTGCGGTGGCGGTTCTCGGCCGCCTGTCCTTCCACCGTGACCTTCGCGTCCCAGTCCGTGAAGTAGACACTCAGGCCGTGCGGGTGCCGGTGGCGAGGCTCGACCTTGCCCGGCGGGAGGTGCACGTCGAGCACGCGCACGAACGCGTTGTCGAGCGCGACCTTGTGCGTGTCGCCGGCGACCTTGACGGGATCGAGCGGGTCGTCGGCGGCCTGGGGGAGCGCGATCTTCGTGACGAGGGCGGCGGCGGCGCCCAGGACGGCGGCGAGCAGGACTCTCTTCATGCTTCCTCCAATGCAGGGACGGCGAGGGGAGCCGGCCGGAGCTTGACGGCGAACTCGCGGTGCAGCAGCCACAGGTTCAGCCCGAGCTGCACCACGACCGTGCTCACCGCGAGGTACCAGACCTGTCGCATCTCGAACCCGGGCTGCCGGGACAGCAGCCAGGCCGGGGTCATGAAGATCAGCAGCCGCAAGCAGGAGCTCGCGAGCGGCGGCAGCGTGTTCCCCATCCCCTGGAAGACGCTGGCGCTCACGAACACGAGGCCGCTGGCCACGAAGTTCCAGCTGATGATGCGCAGGTACTCGCCGCCGAACGCCACCACCGCCGGGTCGGCGTTGAAGAAGCGGATGAGCGCGTCCGGCGAGACGTGGCAGAGCACGGTGAAGACGGCCATGATCGCGAAGGCCATGCGGACGGCGGCGTAGAAGCTCTCGCGCACGCGCGGGCCGAGGCCGGCTCCGAAGTTCTGGCCGACCACGGGGGCGGTGGCGAAAGCCACGGCCACGGTGGGCAGGAAGAGCGCCTGCATCACCCGCGCCCCGATGCCGAATCCCGCCTGCGCGGCCGCCCCGAACGGCCGGATGAGCCCGTAGATGAAGACGAGGTAGAGCGTCATGAGCAGGAACTCGCCGCCCGCGGGTACGCCGACGGCGAGGAGGCTCCCCCAGAGCCGCGGCTCCGGCTTCCACTGCTCGGAGCGGATGTGCAGCGGGCTCGCGGGACGGCGGAAGTAGGTCGCGACGGCGAGTCCTCCGAAGGCGATGGCGACGAGGGACGCGAGCGCTGCTCCCGCGACGCCGAGCGGCCGGCCCGTGGCCCATCCGAAGATCAGCACGGGAGCGAGCGCGATGTTCAGCACCACCGTCGTGACCTGGATGGCCG
>JBKPBQ010000595.1:0-3559 GCA_046726955.1 Acidobacteriota bacterium | reverse complement strand
TCGATGTACGGCGTCACGCCGCTCGGCGCCGCCATCGAAGCCGGCCGTGACGAGGTCGCCGATTACCTGCGCAGCAAGGGCGGGTCCGAGCCGATCGTCACGGAGCGCAACGGCACGGCGTTACCGGCGGGCGGCGGGGAGCCGTTCGCCGCCTGCCGCGCCTACCTCGCCGCGATCCAGGCCGGCGACCCGCGCGAGCTCGCTCGAGTGTCTGTAGGCCGGACGGAGCGGTTCTTCGCGGGCGTCGACTTCGACGTGTGGAGGAAGACCCGCCCGCGGGCGCCCCGCTTCCTCGGGGGCTACTCGACCGCGAGCGAGGCGACGCTCACGGTCGGCGGGGAGACGGAGCTGGCTCCGGGCGTGACCTGGCACTACCACCTCCGGCGGACGCCGGACGGATGGAAGGTCGCGCGGGAATGGTCTCGCGAATAGCCTCGACTCCTTCGTTGCAGTCGTACCCGTTTCGAACGAGTTCGGCTATCCTCCCCGCGAGGCCTAACGCAAGTGGAGACGTGGTGGCCCCGGACGCGGGGCGGCGACCTCGTGAGCACGCTGACCGAGGAGGAGCACGCGCACCTGCTCGAGGTCCTCGAGCCCTGCACGGCAGCCGCCGGGGATCTCGTGTTCCAGAAGGGCAGCCCGTCGCGCAGCCTGCTCCTCGTGGAGGAGGGCCAGCTCGAGGTGTTCGACGAGTCCCTAGGAGAGACGGTCGTGCTCGGCGAGATCGGACCGGGCGGAGTCGTGGGCGAGGTCGGCTTCCTCGACGGCTACCCGCGGACGCATCACGTCCGTGCCCGGACGTCCTGCCGCCTGCTGCGACTCAGCCGCGACGGGCTGCTCGGTCTCGCCGAGACGAACCACGGTCTCTTCGCGAAGCTGGCGGTGGCCCTCGCCCAGCTCGTCGCGCGGCGCTTCCGCGGCGCGGTCGAGGAGCTCGAGCCGGTGCGCGCTTTCGCGGCCTCGCTCCGTGATCCCCTCGAGCACGACACGGGGACGTTCGACGAGCTCGACGCGCCGCTCCCGGAGGAGGATCCCGCGGCGGCGGCGAAGCCGCCCGCGGACCAGGCCGTCAAGGTCCTGAAGCAGGTGGCGCGGAAGAGCCGCAAGAAGGGGACCTCGGCCGGCGTGTAGACGCCCACCAGGTGGGCGCGCCGGCGCAGCGACTGAGCAGACCGTCCCCGTCGCGACCACCACCATTCGTCCAACTCCGCATGGTGTGAGGCTTTCCCGCGCGTCACGCCGACGCGTTCTCGCTGGCACCTCTCCTGCAGTCTGCAGGGCATTTCGCGGAGGGACGAAGATGCTCAGGCGAACGCAAGCCGTCTGCTGGATCGTCGTAACGGTCGCCGCGCTCGGGGCGTGCGGCGGGGACAAGGGCGTTGTCGATCAGACGTGTCCCGCTGGGACGACCGGCACCTTTCCCAACTGCACCGCCGTCCAAACCTGCACGCAGACGGTCGTGCTGCAGGACGGTGGCCCCGTGGAGTCGAGGACGCTCTACTACCACGACTTCTCGGTGCCCGACTCGGGCCGGTTCGACATGACCGTCGACTGGACGGTCCCTGCGAGCCCGATCGGTGTCTACCTCGTACCCGCGAACACGTGCACGCTCGACGAGTTCAACAAGAGGAGCTGCAACTTCATCGTGCGGTCCGAGCCGTCGACCCAGAAGCCCCGCAAGATCTCGACGCCGAACTTCGCGGCCGGCAACTATCGCTGGTTGATGGGAACCTTCGGCGAGACGAGCGAGTCGCTGTCCTACCAGTTCGTGCTCTCGAAGGGTACGGGGTGCTCGCCGCTGGCGGTCGCGCCGCCGGCCGCTTCGTCGGTCGGCGGAACGCTTCGGTTCGAGCGGATGCAGCCTCTTCGCTAGAACGACTGCCCAACTGTCCCAGGGAGCAGCTGGCCTTCTAGTCGAGGCGAGCTAGCGTCGAGCTTCCACCTCGGTCTGGAGCGCCTCCCACTGGTTCATGAGGTCGCCGACCTCCCACATGAGCTTCTTGTGCTCGTCGGCGGCCTGGGCGGTCCGCTCGCGCTCGTCGTAGAAGCCGGGGGCGGCCATCTGCGCTTCCAGGTCCTTCACCGCCTTCTCCTTCTCCGAGATGCGCTTCTCGAGATCGGCCAGGCGGACTTTCATCTTCTTGAGTTCACGCTCCTGGGCGTGGCGGTCGGGTGTGCCCGCAGAGCGCAACCGCGGGGCGAGGGGATCGTATGAAGGCTTGGCCGGCGCGCCGTTGTTCCCCGAGGCGACCGAAGCGGGGACCTTCGCAGCTTTGGGCGAGGCTTTCGGGGCTGGAGACGCCGCGGGCTTGCCGGGAGCATCCACTCCGTCCGCGTGCGGATGGTGCGCCCGCGGCGTTGCCACGGTCGGCATCGCGGCACTGATCCCCGCTTCCCGCTGCTTCTTCCAGTACAGGAAGTCCTCGTAACCGCCGGGGTAGAGGAGCGCCTCGCCGCCTCCCACCTCGATGACCTTGCTCGCCAGCTTGTCCACGAAGTAGCGGTCGTGGGAGACGAAGATGAGCGTGCCGCCGTAATCGGCGAGGGCGTCGAGCAGGACCTCCTTGGAGTCGAGGTCCAGGTGGTTCGTGGGCTCGTCGAGCAGGAGCAGGTTGCTCGGGTTCAGGAGCATCTTGGCGAGGGCCAGCCGGTTCCGCTCGCCCCCGGAGAGGACGGCGACCTTCTTGTTCACGTCGTCGCCGGAGAAGAGGAATCCCCCGAGGATCGTCCGGATCATCGGGACCATGGTGGACGGGCTGGAGGACGACATCTCCTCGTAGACCGTCCGCGCGCCGTTCAGCACCGCCGCCTGGTCCTGCGCGAAGTAGTCGGTGACGACGCGGTGGCCCTCGATCCGCACGCCCTCATCGGGGCGGTCCACTCCGGCGAGGAGGCGCATGAGCGTCGACTTGCCCGCGCCGTTCGGGCCCACGAGGGCGATGCGGTCCCCGCGCTCGACCATGAGGTCGAGGTGGCCGAGGACGACGTTCGAGCCGTAGGCCTTGCGCACGCCTTTGGCCTCCAGCACGACGCGCCCGGGGCGCGGGGCATCGGGGAACTTGAAGCGGATCTTCTTGCGCTCCGGCGGGATCTCGATCCGCTCGACCTTGTCGAGCATCTTGATGCGGCTCTGCACCTGGCGGGCCTTGGTCGCTTGGTAGCGGAAGCGGTTGATGAAGGCCTCGGCCTTCTCGATCTCCTCGCTCTGCCGCCGGTGCGACTCGCGCAGGCGCTCCATGGCCGCGGTGTGCTCGACCACGTACTTCGAGTAGTTGCCGTGGTAGTCGGTGAGCGTCCGCAGGCCGACCTCGGTGATGCGCTTCACCGTCGCGTCCAGGAAGTAGCGGTCGTGCGAGACGAGCACGACGGAGCCCGGGTAGTCGGCGAGGTATTCCTCGAGCCAGTTGCGGGCGGGGAGGTCGAGGTGGTTCGTGGGCTCGTCCATCAGGAGGAGGTTCGGGCGGGCGAGGAGCAGCTTCGCGAGGGCGATGCGCATCTGCCAGCCGCCCGAGAACTCCTCGGTGCGCCGCGGCAGGTCCTCGGGCGAGAAGCCGAGCCC
>JBKPBQ010000594.1:0-11085 GCA_046726955.1 Acidobacteriota bacterium | reverse complement strand
CTCGAGGACCGGGCGCTACGCAGCCAGCGCATCTACGAGTTCGGCGAGGCCGCGCAGGTCCTGAACAACGCGGTGAGCGCGACGGTGCTCTTCCTCGACCTCCGCGGCTTCACGCAGACCTCGGAGGGGCAGATCTCCGAGCGCGACCTCACGCGCGAGCTGTACGCGGTGTTCGACGAGTTCGTGCCCCTCGTCCGGCGCTTCGGGGGGACGGTGGACAAGTACCTCGGCGACGGAATGATGGTCACGTTCGGCACCGACCGCGGAGATCCCCTCGACGTGCTCAACGCGCTGCGCACCGCGATCCTCTGCCAGGACGCCCTGCGCCAGAAGCGCAACGAGGGCAAGACGTACTTCCAGATGGGTGTGGCCATCCACTTCGGCCGCGTCTACCTCGCCCGCTTCATCGAGGACGAGGAGAACGTGCAGAGCACGATCATCGGGCGCAACGTGAACCTCGCGGGCCGGCTGTCGTCCGCGGCCAAGAAGCCGCTCGAGGAGGACGAGGCGTCCGCCCCGCCGCCGCCGGTGCCCGCGCACGCCTCGGGGATGCGCGTGATGGTGGACGCGGCGGGGACCCTCTTCAACGAGGGGATCGCGATCAGCCGGGACACGCTCGTCCAGCTCGAGAACCACCTCGCCCTCATCCACGGCGAGGGGATGATGGAGTACGAGGACGAGACGATCGACAAGCGCATCATCATCCGCTACGCGGGCGACGCCAAGTTCAAGGGCATCCGCTCCAGCCTGCCCGTGTACGAGGTCGACTACGAGGCGCGTCCGTGAAGCGCATCTTCACGCCCTGGCGTCACGCCTACGTGACGGAGGGAGCGCGGGCGCCGGGATGCGTGCTGTGCCGCGCCCAGGAGCCGGGCGACGCCGAGAAGCTCGTCGTCCACGTCGGAGAGCGGAACTTCGTGGTCATGAACCTCTTTCCCTACAACGCCGGGCACGTCATGGTGGCGCCGAAGAGGCACTTCGCCTCGCTCGGGGAAGCCAGCCCCGACGAGCTCGCGGAGATGATGATGCTCGCGCGGCGGCTCGAGGGGATCTACCACGACCTCTACAAGCCGGACGGGATCAACGTGGGCATGAACCTCGGACGGGCCGCAGGCGCCGGCGTGGCCGAGCACATCCACTTGCATCTCGTGCCGCGGTGGAACGGGGACACGAACTTCATGTCGGTGGTGGGGGAGACGCGCGTCATCCCCGAGGACCCGGCGGCGGCCTGCCTCCGCCTGCGCGAGCGATTCCGGGCGTGATCCGGCGGGCCGTCTTCGCCAGCCTCGCGGCCGCTCTCGCAGCAACCGCCGTCGCGCAGGTTCCCGAATCACCGCCTCCACCGCCCCCGGCTGCGACCGTCACGAGCCTCACGCTCTTCGCGGGGACGGCCGAGGGCCTGTGGCGCTCGCTCGACTGGGGCGGCAGCTGGCAGCTCGTCAAGGGGAAGACGGCCGGGATGTCCCTGGAGAAGCTGGGCGCCGCGCGGGCCATCATTCCTCTAGGTCCCCAGGTCTTCGTCGCGGGCACCGGTGGCTTCTTCATGTCGAGCGACTTCGGGGAGACGTGGCAGCGGCGCGGGCCCGAAGTGGAGGCGACGGGGCTGCTCATCTCGCGCTACCCGCAGTCGGACCCCACCGTCTTCATGGCCACCGCTCAGGGCCTGCAGAAGTCGGTGGACGCGGGGCAGACCTACAAGCCGACGGGCCTCGGGGCGTCTCACGTGCGTCGGCTGGAGTGGCCGGGGCCCGCGCTCGTGGCCGCGACCGACGGGGGCGTGAGAATTTCCCAGGACGGCGGCGAGACCTTCGCGGGTCCGGGCACGGGCCTCGAAGGCTCCGTGCGCGCGATCGTCCTCTCGTCCTTCTTCGCGATCGACCCCGTGATCTTCGCGGCCCCCGAGGAGGGCGGCGTCGTTCGTTCCGGCGACGGTGGGCGCACGTGGACGCGCGCGGGCCTCGAGGGCGAAAAGGTGGGCGATCTCGCCTGGCTCGGTCCCTTCCTCTATGCGGCGGGAGAGTCGGGCTTCTTCCGCAGCGAGGATGCGGGGAGGAGCTGGACGCGTCAGAGCGATTCCCCGGGGCGGCCTTCCCGGCTGATCTTTCCCCTGGCTCCCGCCGCCGGCCTCGAGGCCTTCCTCTCCACGAGCCGGGGCGTCTTCCGCACCACGGACGCGGGCGCCCACTGGCAGCCCGCGGGTCTCACCGACAAGGAGGTCTTCCTCGTGGCTACCTTCCCGCCTCCCGAGCCCATCACCAAGGGCAAGAAGCCGCGCCGATGAAGTTCGCCAAGGCACACGGCTTCGGCAACGACTTCATCCTCGTGGCGGCCCTGGACGCGCCCGCGGAGCTCGGCCCCTGGGCCCGGCGCCTCTGCGACCGCCACCGCGGCGTGGGCGGCGACGGAGTGATCCTGTACGCGCCGGTCGAGGGCGGGATGTCGTTCCGGCTCGTCAACGCCGACGGCGGCGTCGTGGAGCTCTCGGGCAACGGCGTCCGCTGCCTCGCCGCCCTCGCGGTGCGCTCGGGCTGGGCGCCGCCGCAGCACACGGTCTTCACCGTCTCGGGCCCGCGGCCTGTGGACGTTCGTCACGTCGTCGCGTCGCTCTACCAGATTTCCACCGACCTCGGTCCGGCGATCCTCGCGAGCGACCAGATCCCCGTCCTTCTCGATCCGCCGCAGCCGCGCGTGGTGGGTCATCCGCTGGAGGTCGCGGGGAAGGTCCTCCGCGTCACGCCGACGTCCCTGGGCAATCCGCACTGCGCACTCTTCTTCGACAGCCCGCCCGACGATTCCGTCGTCACGTCCCTCGGTCCCGCCGTCGAGCGCCATCCGTTCTTCCCGCGCGGCACGAACGTGGAGTTCGTCACGCCCGTCTCGCGCGACGAGATCCGCGTGCGCTTCTGGGAGCGCGGCGTCGGCCCGACGCAGTCCTCGGGCACGGGCTCCGCGAGCGCGGCCCTCGCCGCCATCATCAACGGCCACACTGACCGTCGACTGCGCGTCGTCTGCGACGGCGGGACCTACGAGGTCGAGTGGCCCGAGGGCGGGCACGTCCGGCAAGTGGGCGAGGTGGAGATCCTGTTCGAGGGGGACTGGATTCTGTAGGCGAGCGCCCCGCTCGCCTAACGTCGCATCCTCGGATTACCTCGCCCGGAATGGGTAGGACTGTAACGCAGACGGTCACGTGCGCTGAGTGCCGGTTCGCGAGCTGGTTCCGGAACCAGTCACTCGCAAGAGGTGGCCTCGGCCCCTACTCGAAGTAACCGAAGACGTCCGGCGCGACGTGGGTCGCGCCGCTGGACATAGTGCAGCCGATGGTGATCGAGCCGCACGCCCAGAGGCGCGATGACGTTGGCCGAGCGGGGCTGCCCGCTCGTGGCCGCTGGGCGGGGCCAGGGCCACCGTGAAGACGACGTGGCGCGCAGACCCGGGCCGGCCTTCGATGACGCCGCGTCGAGGATCTGCAACTCCTGGCGCGTCGGCGCTGCGGGTCCTTTGGTCGACAAGTACGAAAAGGTACGACTGTCTCGACGGCATGCAACATGTTGATTCATATCGACTTGAGGCCGTGAGGGCTCGCACACGGGACTGCAGATGGAGCCCGTATTCTGGCGAACGCATGAATCCTTCCAGGGCGACCCTCGCCGTCATTCTCGTGAGCGCGGCCATCGCGACGCCCGTCGACGTCGCTCACGCCGCCGTGCCCGCGCCAGTCCTCAAGTGGGCCTACGGCGGCTGTATCGCAGGCCCGTATTGCCAGACCGGCTGGTACTCGTCCCCGGCCGTAGCCGACCTCGACGGCGACGGGCAGCCCGACGTCGTGTGGGGCGCCTACGACCTCGTCGCGCTGAACGGGTCGAGGGGCGCGCTCGAGTGGCGGGCCACGAACGGCCAGCGCGTCTGGCCGGGCGTCGCCATCGCCGATCTCACGGGCGACGGCACGCCGGAGATCGTGGTGGGACGCAGCGGCGACCAGCTCACCGTGTACAACCGCTTCGGGGGCGTCGTCTGGACGCGGAACCCCTTCGGCGGGGGCGAGGTGAGGACACTCGCCGTCGCCGATCTCGAGAACGACGGCCAGCTCGAGATCGTAGTGGGGCGGGCGAGTGGTGGCGCCACGAAGCAGCTCAGTGTCTACGAGCCCGACGGCTCCGTGCGCGCGGGCTGGCCCGCGCGGCGCGACGGCGAGCCGGGATACGGCTGGGGGATGTACAACGAGAACGTCGCCGTGGCGGACATGAACGGCGACGGCTTCCGGGAGATCCTGGGCCCGACGGACACGCACTACATCACGGCCCTCGACCGAGGAGGGAACCAGCTCCCGGCGAGCGCCATCTACGGCGCGGGCAAGGTCTGGAGCCAGGTGGGCGTGCACGTCGACCACGCCGTGGACCTGCGCGGCTACGCCGATTGCGGCGTCGAGCACCGGCCGAACTTCGCGGACAGCGCGCCCATCTTCGCGGACGTGAACGGCGACGGCGTACGCGAGTGGATCGTGGTCGGCAACGTCTACAACTGTGGCACTACCCCCTACACGTCGCTCTACCAGATGCCGTTCATCCTCGAGAACGACCGCACGCGGTGGAGCGGCAGCGGCTTCGACTGGACGGCGATCCCGGTGCCGGGACCGGGCAGCGGGCCGAGGTCGGAGGACTACGCCGAGATCGAGACCGTCGCCCGCAACCCGGTGGCAGCGGACCTCGACAACGACGGCCGGCTCGAAATCCTCTACCCGTCGTACGACGGGAAGGTCCACGCCTACTGGCTCGACAAGACGGAGCATGGCAGCTGGCCATACGTCGTGCCCGCCACCGGCGTGGGAGGCGATACCTTCCGCTTCGCCAGCGAGCCGGTGGTGGCCGACCTCGACAACGACGGGCAGGCCGAGGTCCTCTTCACGTCGTGGCCGCGCAAGGCGGCGGGAGGCGTGGGCCACCTGCACATCCTCAACTCGGCGGGAGTGGAGCTCCACCGAATCCCCCTTCCCGCTCCCGCGCTCGGAGAGACCTGGAACGGCGGGCTCGCCGCGCCCACGCTCGCCAACATCGACGGCGACGCGGATCTCGAGGTGGTGGTGGGCACCACCGCGAGCGGCGTCGTGGCCTACGACCTGCCGGGCACGGCCAACGCCCGAATCCTCTGGCAGTCGGGTCGCGGCGGCCAGCGCCGCACGGGAGGCCTCGAGCAGCCGTTCCTGACGATCGACGACGTCTCGGTCACCGAGGGCAACTCGGGCACGACGAACGCGGTGCTCAACGCGCACCTCTCGTTAGCGACCGGCCAGACCGTTACCGCCAACTTCGCCACGGCGAACGGCACCGCGACCGCGGGCAGCGACTACACGGCGAAGTCGGGAGTGGTGACCTTCCCCCCGGGAAGCACGACCCAGCCCGTGACGATCGCCGTGGCCGGTGACGTGCTCGACGAGCCGAACGAGGCGTTCGTGGTGAACCTCTCCTCCGCTACGGGAGCCGTGATCGCGGACAGCCAGGGAGTGGGAACGATCCTCGACGACGACCCCGCGCCTTCCGTGATCGTCAGCGATGCGCTGGTGACGGAAGGAGACAGCGGTACCACTCCCGCCGGCTTCACGCTTTCACTGTCCGCGCCCAGCGGCCGGAACGTCTCCGTGGGGTACGCGACCGCTGACGACACCGCCACCGCGGGAAGCGACTACGTCGCACTGAGCGGCACCGCGGTCTTCCCGGCCGGGACCACGACGGCGCCCGTCGCGGTGACCGTGAACGGCGATCATGTCTACGAGCCGGACGAGACCTTCTTCCTGAACCTCTCGAGCCCCGTCAACACGACGATCGCGGACGGCCAGGGAGTGGGCATGATCGGCAACGACGACAACCAGGGACTGTCCATCTCCGATCTCGCGATCGTGGAGCCGGACACGGGAGCACGCGTTGCGACGTTCTACGCCACGCTCGCACCGCCGAGCGCCGGCACCGTGACCGTCGACTACCAGACGGCGCCCGACACCGCGGCCGAAGGAACGGACTACCAGGAGGCCAGCGGGACGCTCACCTTCGCACCCGGCGCCCCTCCCCAGCCCGTACCCGTCACCGTCAATTCGGACAGCGACACGGAGACCCCAGAGACCTTCTTCGTGAATCTCTCCAACCCGAGCGGAGCGGCCATCGCACGTGGCCAGGCGGTCGGGACGGTCTACGACCCCGGCAACTTCTTCACGCTCGTCCCCTGCCGAGTCCTCGACACCCGAAACGCAAACGGTCCCTACGGCGGACCGGCGCTCGCGGCGAACACGACGCGAAGCTTCGCGATCGCGGGGCAGTGCGGCGTCCCTGCCACCGCGAAGGCGATCTCCGTGAACGTGACGGTCACGAGCCCCGGTGTCGCCGGGAACCTTCGGCTCTTCGCGGCGGGGTCTTCGGTGCCGCTCGTCTCCGCACTGAATTACTCGGCGGTGCAGACCCGCGGCAACAATGCCGTGGTCGGCGTGGGCGCGACCGGTCTTGCCGTTCGCGCCGTGCAGGCCTCGGGCAGCGTGCACGTCATCCTGGACGTCAACGGCTATTTCGAGTAGCCGCTAATTCAAGGCCGTCGGGACGGCCAGCGAGAAGGCGGCGATCACCGCGTCGAACCGCTCGCCGCGGGCCGAGACCATCTGGTAGGTGCCGTGCATGGTGCCGATCGGCGTCTTGAGCGGGCAGAAGCTCGTGTACTCGAACGACTCCCCGGGGCCCAGGATCGGCTGCTCGCCGACGACGCCGGGGCCACGCACGGTCTCCACGTGCCCGTCGCCGTCGGTGATGATCCACTCCCGCGTGACGAGCTGGACCGTCTCCTCCCCTTCGTTGGAGATGCGGACCCGGTAGGCGAAGAAATACTGGTGCTCGGCGGGCACGCTGCGCTCGGGCACGTAGGCGCTTCGGACCTGCACGCGGACGCCGCGAGTGATCGTGTCGCTCAAAGCCGGCCGCGATGCTACGCGTCCCCCCGCGAGGCTGTCAACGACCGGCGCCGCTCGGCACGGCGGCGACGGCCGTGTCCGCGAGGGAGGAGCGAGGCGGGACGAGCGCGAGCACGAGGGCCCCGGCCAGCATCAGCACGTTGCGGGTCACGAGGAACCACCCGACACCGCTCGTCCAGCTCTTCTCCGTGTGCGCGGCCACGGACGTGCAGCCGCAGTTCTCGACGTCGATGCCGCGCGCGATCACCGATCCCGCGGCGAGCAGGAAGACGACCAAGAGGATGGCGATCGTGGCCGCGGCCTCGCGCTTCCAGATCCCTGCGATCAGCAGCAGCCCGGCGATCGCTTCGACCCAGGGCAGCACGATCGCCACGACGTTCGACGGGACGGGAGGAGTGACCTGCCACTGGTAGACGACCCGCGCGAACGCCGCCGGGTCGAGGATCTTCGGGATCGCCGCGTAGAGGAACAAGCCGCCCAGGAAGAGACGAAGGGCGACGTGCAGCGCCGGGTGCCGAAGGAAGGGCCAGTCTCGAGGCTGGCTCAGGGCTTGTCTCCCTTCGTGACCGGGTATCCCGCCTCGTTCCAGGCGGGCCAGCCTTCGTTCAGGATGGCCGCGTGGATTCCCTTGTCGCGGAGCTTGCGGGCCACGATGTGGCTCGCCTCGCAGCCGTAGCCGCTGCAGTAGGCGACGATGTTGTAAGTCTGCCGAAGACGCGGCTCCACCTCCGCGAACGCGCGGTCGAAGTCCTCCTCGGGGAGGCTCAGCGCCCCGGGGATGTGGCTCATCTTCCAGAAGTCGATCGGCCGGGCGTCGAGGAAGAGCGCACCCTTGTCGAGCCGGCTCTTCGCCTCGGCCGGCTCGATCACCTCGTCGCCCTGCTGGACGAAGACGCTCCGGCCGAGTGCGAATCCGCGTGGGCTCAAGGAATTCCAGGCGAGGCCGGCGGCGACGCCGGCGGCCAGGATCAGGGCGATGCGAGCCAGACGGGGCATGAACGCGAAGGTAGCATGGCCTCCGCGGACCGGCAAGAAACGCGCGGCGGCTCGTGCTAGCCTACTCCGTTCGCCTTGCGGAAATCGCCACGGCCATGGCCCTGCTGACC
Source organism: Acidobacteriota bacterium (assembly GCA_046726955.1). Classification (GTDB taxonomy): domain Bacteria; phylum Acidobacteriota; class Vicinamibacteria; order Fen-336; family Fen-336; genus CAVPGH01. Next base: position 3,036 of record JBKPBQ010000594.1, on the reverse strand, counting down.
ACCGAAGCGCTCGTCCTGCGCGCGTACGACCTCGGGGAGACGAGCAAGGTCGTGGTCTTCCTCACGCGCGAGCGCGGAAAGCTGCGCGCGGTGGCCAAGGGCGCGCGGGGAGCGAAGCCGCGCTACCGCTCCGCGCTCGAGCCGTTGAGCGAGGTGAGCCTCACGCTCTACGGACGGCAGGGCACCGATCTCTTCCGCCTGGGAGACTGCGACCTGCTGCACTCCGCCTTCCCGACCGGGGCCCGGGACCTCGAGACGTCGCTCTTCCTCTCCTACGCGGCCGAGCTGTTGGACGGCTTCGCCCTCGAGGGTGAAGCCGAGGACAAGCTCTACCGCTTGGCGCTGGCGACAGTCCGAGCCGCCGAGACGACCCTGTCCCGGTCCGTGCTCGCGCGCTACCTTGAAGCCTGGCTTCTCCGCCTGCACGGCCTCTACCCGCCGCTCGAGCAGTGCGCGGCCTGCTCGCGGCCGATGGCGGCGGGAGCGCGCAGCTACGACCGTGCGTCGCACGGCTTCGTGTGCGATGATTGCGGGCCCGCGTCGGGGCCGGTGATCCCCGAGGGGGCGTGCTCGTTCCTGGGCGACGTGTTTCGCCGCGCTCCTGCCGAGCTCGGCGGCCCTCTTCCCACGGAGGCTTCGGTCTTGGAGCCGTTCCACCACGACCTCATCGCGCGCCACCTCGAGCGCGCGCTCCGCTCGCAGCGGGTGCTCCGGGACGTGGCCCGGGAGGTCGGGCGGTGACGCTCCAGGAGATCGTGTTCGCGCTCGAGCGCTTCTGGTCGGAGCGCGGCTGCCTCGTGCACCAGCCGTGGGACGCGGAGGTGGGGGCGGGGACGATGCACCCCGAGACGTTCTTCCGCGTGCTCGGGCCGAAGCCCTGGAAGGTCGCCTACGTGCAGCCCTCGCGTCGGCCCGCGGACGGCCGCTACGGCGAGAACCCCAACCGCCTCTACAAGCACGAGCAGCTCCAGGTCATCCTGAAGCCCCCGCCGTCGGACATCCAGGACGTCTACCTGCAGAGCCTGCTCGTCCTCGGCATCGACCCCGCGGCGCACGACGTGCGCTTCGAGGAGGACAACTGGGAGTCGCCGACGCTCGGCGCGTGGGGGATCGGCTGGCAGGTCCTGCTCGACGGCCAGGAGATCACCCAGTTCACGTACTTCCAGCAGGCGGGAGGCATCGAGCTCGCGCCCATCTCCGGCGAGATCACGTACGGCCTCGAGCGCATCGGCATGTACCTGCAGGACGTGGAGGACGTGTACCAGCTCCGCTGGTCCTCGGACACGCTCTACGGCGACGTGCGTAAGGAGGAGGAGTTCGAGCTGTCGCGCTACTCCTTCGAGCTCGCGGACCCGGACCTCCACCGCCGTCTCTTCGAGAGCTACCTCGCCGAGGGCTGGCGCGTCCTGAAGACGCCGGGCGGCCGCACGACGCTGCCCGCGTACGACTGGTGCCTGAAGAGCTCGCACGCCTTCAACGTGCTCGACGCCCGCGGCGCGATCTCGGTGACGGAGCGGGCGGGCATGATCCTGAGCATCCGCAAGCTCGCCTGCGCCATCGCCGCGAAACACGTGGCGCCTGCCGAAGAGGAGAGCGAGGCGAGCGCCGAGGGCAAGCGTGCCTGAGCTCCTGCTGGAAGTCGGCTTCGAGGAGATGCCGGCGCCCTGGCTCGAGGGGCTGGCGGGCCAGCTCTCGCAGAAGCTGACCGAGGCGGCCGCGCGCGAGTTCCTGAACCCGAAGGACGTCCTCGTGCAGTGGACGCCCCGCCGGCTCGTGGCGCGCCTGGGCGTGTTCGCCCGCCAGCCCGACCGCGACGAGCCTGTGTGGGGTCCGTCGTTGAAGGTCGCCAAGGACGCGAGCGGCGCGTGGACGGGTGCCGCCCAGGGCTTCGCGAAGAAGAACGCGGTTGCGGTGACGGACCTGCAGCAGAAAGCCAAGGATCCGTCGAAGCCGAACGAGCTCTCGCTGCTCTTCGTGAAGAGGATCGCGGGGCGGCCCACGGCCGAGGTCGTGCCCGGCATCCTGTCCGCCACGCTCCGCGGCCTCAATTTCCCGAAGCGCATGAGCTGGGACGCCTGGCTGGACGACGGCAAGGGCGTCTTCCCGTTTGGCCGGCCGATTCGCTGGCTCGTCTCGCTCCTCGACGGAACGGTGATCCCGTTCGTCATCTACGACCTCGTCGCGGGGGCGAAAGGCAAGGCTCGGGTCGCGAGCGGTCCCACGACGGTCGGGCACCGGTTCCTGCCGAAGGGGGCCGGCGGCAAGGCCCACATCGTGCGGAGCCACGAGGAGCTGCAGGACGTGCTCCGGCGAAACCTCGTGCTGCTCGATCCCGAGGAGCGCGCGCGAAAGATCGCCAGCGAGATCGCGCGGGCCACGAGAGGTGTCTCGCTGGCCGACGACCACGGGCTCCCGGAGGAATGGCGCGACCTCGTGGAGTACCCGACGGTGCTCGAAGGCGAGGTTCCGCAGGAGTTCCGCTCGCTGCCGCGCGAGGTCCTGGAGACGGTGCTCGTCCACCACCAGAAATACCTGCCGCTCACGACGGCCGACGGCGTCGTGGCGCGCTTCGCGGCCGTCGTCAACGGCGACGGGGAGGCGGGGATGGCGATCGTCCGCGGCATGGAGCGCGTGGTGGTGGCGCGCCTGCGCGATGCGTCGTTCTTCCGCGCGGAAGATCGGAAGCGGCCGGTCGCCGACCGCGTCGCCGACCTCGCGGGCGTCACCTTCCACCAGGGGCTCGGCTCGTACAAGGACAAGGCCGAGCGCATGGTCCGGCTCGTGGGGAAGATGGGCGAGCTCGGATTCCTGGCGAAGGACGACGCCGCCGCGGCCGCGGAGGCGGCGCGGCTCGCGAAAGCGGATCTGACCACGCTGATGGTCCGCGAGTTTCCCGAGCTTCAGGGCACGATGGGCGGGCTGTACCTGGCCGACGAGGGTGCTGATCCCGACGTCGCCAAGGCCGTCTACTGGCACTATCACCCGATCCAGGTCCGCGAGGACGCGCTTCCCGCCGGCCTCCTGGACGGTCGGGCC
>JBKPBQ010000593.1:0-3290 GCA_046726955.1 Acidobacteriota bacterium | reverse complement strand
CCCCAAGGGACTCTGGAAGCGCTCGTTCCGCAACCGCCGCACGAGCACGGCTATCTGCCCGGACACCCTGAGCGAGATCGGCGACGGCGCCTGCTTCAACGTCGCGCGCGTCGAGGTCGGGCCGCTGGGTTAGCCCTGCTCGAGACGATCCCGGCCGCGCGCGCCTGCCGGGACACGACTTCAGTTGCGAGTCATCAGACGATCCCCGCCGCGCGCGTGGCCGCGGCCAGGTCCTCGAGGGCCTGGACGATCCGCGGGGCGTGCGTGCGGAAGGACAGCACGCAGACGCGGAGCGTGAAGACGTCGCCATCCTCGCCGGGCAGGAGCGTGCTCGAGAGGAAGACGCGGCCGCGCGCGTTGATCGACTCGTTGAGGGCCGCGTTGCGCGCGTTCCAGTCCCCTCGGGCCTCTCCCCGACGCCGCTCCAGCCGGAACGGCACGACGCTGAGCTGCGGCTCGTCCACGACCTCGAGAGGAAGGCCGGCCTCGCGCAGCCGCAGGAGGCCGCGGTGGAACTCGCGGGCGAGCTCGAGCTTCTCGGCGAGCGCCTCGCGGAACGCCTGCGCCCCGTGCAGCATGAGGGGCAGCCAGACGCGCAGCCCGCGGAAGTCCCGCGAGAGCTCGGGACCGAGGTCGGCGGGACTCTCGGGGAGGTCGGGATCGCGCGCGATGTCCTGCAGGTAGGCGGCGGACTCGGCGTGCGCGGCGCGCAGTGTCGTCCCGTCGCGGGCGAGCAGGCAGCCCGTGCCGTAGGGGAGGAACATCCCCTTGTGGGGGTCGAAGGTGATCGAATCGACGCGCTCGATCCCGGCCAGCTTCTTCCGGCCCTCGTCGCAGAGCACGAAGGCGCCGCCGTACGCGCCGTCCACGTGCACCCAGAGGCGCTCTTCCGCGCCAATCGAGGCGACGGCCTCGAGAGGATCGAGGGCGCCCGTGTTCGTCGTCCCCGCCGCGGCGACCACGAGGAACGGCCGCAGGCCCGCCGCCCGGTCCTCGCGGACGCGCCGGGCGAGGTCGTCCGGGTCGAGCCGGTAGCGCGCGTCGACACCGATCGAGCGCAGGTTCTGGGGAGGGATTCCCGCGAGCCGCAGCGCCTTGACGATGCTGTGGTGGGCCTCGCTCGAGGTGTACGCCGTGGCCTTGCTGAAGTCGCCGGAGTCGCCGAAGGCGGAGTGGCGGGCGGCGACGATGGCCGTCCAGTTGGCGAGCGACCCCCCGGTCGTGAAGATACCCGACGAGCGCTCGTCGTACCCGAACTCGCGCGCGAGCCAGTGGAGCGTCTCCGCTTCGAGCGCGACCAGAGCGGGCGCGGGGGCGGCGATGCCGGTGTAGCGGTTGAGGACGTTCGCCGCGAGGTCGGCGAGCGCGGCCGCGTAGAGACCTCCCCCCGGGATGTAGGCGAGGTAGCCGGGACCGGGAGTGTTGTACGAGGCCTCCGCCGCGCGCTCGAGGATCGCCACCGCCTCCTCGAGCCCTCCGGGAAGCGGCTCCTCCGAGACCGGCGTGCGCGTGGCGCGGAGGATCGCGCGCGCCGCCTCGCCGGTCGCGCCGTTGGCGGGCGCGTGGGGGAGCGCGTCGATGTGGTCCTGGAGAAAACGGCCGAGGACGCGCAGCCACTCCTCGCGGATCCTGCGATCGGGCTCGAGGCTCGCCCCCGGGCCGAAACCGCGGCTCATGCGGTCACCGATTGGTCCATGGCGGGTTTCATGGTACCAAGACTGCCATGAAGACCCCCGTCCACCTCGCCCAGGTCAACATCGGGCGCATCAAGGGACCGATCGACGGCCCCACGATGGCCGGATTCGTCGCCCGCCTCGACGAGATCAACGCGCTCGCGGACCGCAGCCCGGGCTTCGTGTGGAGGCTGCAGACGGACGCCGGGAACGCGACCTACTTCCGGCCCTACGACGACGACCGCATCCTCGTGAACATGTCGGTCTGGAAAGACCTCGAGTCGCTGAAGGCCTACGTCTACCAGAGCGCGCACGCCGAGGTCCTGCGCCAGCGCCGCGAGTGGTTCGAGAGGTTCGACGGGGTGTTCCTCGCGCTCTGGTGGGTGCCGGCGGGGCATCGGCCCTCGCTCGACGAGATGAAGAAGCGGCTCGCGCACCTGGGGGAACACGGGCCCTCGCCGTTCGCCTTCACGTTCCGCGAGCCCTTCCCGCCGGACGAGGCCGTGCTCGCCGCGACGGACTGGTCGAGCTTCGAGCCCTGTCCGGCCGGCTAATGTCGCGCAACTGAAGTCGCGGTCGTGCCAGCACACGACTTCAGTTACGAAACGCCAACCGACTGATCCCGGGACGAGCCCGCCAGCCTACACCTGGCGCGCGGCGGCCACGCGCGTGTCGCGGAGGTCGAGGGTCGTGAGCGGCTCGAGCTCCGGCAGCGCGGTCGCCGCGAGGTCGCGGTGCTCCGTCCACCACGCGCGCGCGTCCTCGTCGGTCCACGATCCGACGTCGTCGCAGGCGTCGAGCCGCGCCAGCACCTCGCGCGCGGTCTGCGGGCGCTGGGCGGCGGGCTTGCGCAGGCAGTCGAGGACGAGCGCCTCCAGCTTCGCCGGAAGCGGTCGGCCGATCCGCTCGGACGGCGGCACCGGCGGCGTGTGGAGGTGGTGGCTGCAGATCTCGACGAGCGTCGCGCCGGTGAACACGTCTTGTCCGGTCAGGAGGAAGTACCCGACCGCGCCCAGCGCGTAGAGATCGCTCCGGCCGTCCACGGCCTCGGGATTGGTGATGGCCTCCGGCGAGAGATAGCGAGGCGTGCCCGCGAGCGTATTGAAGTCGGTGAGGTTGGCGCTGCGCGCACCCGCGAGGTCCTTCACCAGGCCGAAGTCCACGACCTTGGCCACGTCCGACTGCCCCCCGCGCTGGCAGAGGATGACGTTTGCGGGCTTCACGTCGCGGTGGACGAGACCGACGCCGTGCGCTTCGCCGAGCGCCGCCGCCACCTGCCGCAGGACGTGCACGACGCGTGAAGGCGGCAGCGGGCCGTAGTCCCGGACGAGCGTCTGCAGGTTGATCCCTTCCAGGTACTCCATGGCGTAGTAGAAGACGCCGTCCGGCGTGCGGCCGTAGTCGTAGATGGCCACGGTGTTCGGGTGGCTGAGCTGGGCCGTGAGCTGCACCTCGCGCTCGAAGCGGCGGATGCTCTCCGCGCCCGCCTTCTCGAGAGGCAGGAGCTTGACGGCGGTGGGTCGCCGGAGCATGGCGTGCCGGGCCCGGTAGACGACTCCCATGCCGCCCTCGCCGAGCTTCTTCTCGAGCGTGTACTGGCCGAGCTGCTGCACCTCG
>JBKPBQ010000592.1:0-9434 GCA_046726955.1 Acidobacteriota bacterium | reverse complement strand
GCTCGAGAGGGCCGCGAGCGTCGTCGTCGGCGGCTACCTGCTGGTCTGGCTGGGCTGCGGCGTGGCGCTGCTCGTGCGATGGATGCAGGTGCCCGACGCGACGCCGGTCCTGAGCGCGGCCGCCAAGTCCTGGCTGGGGCTGGCCATCGCCGCGGCGTATTCGTACCTCGGCCTCAAGCCCCCGCGCCCAGGCGGGCACTGAGGCCCGGCGGGCTCAGGCGTCCTTCCACACCAGCAGGACGAGGCTCTCCGCCACCAGCGCCGGCTTGCTCTCGCCCTCGATCTCGACGGTGTGACGCGTGGCCACGAGCCTCTGGCCGGGCCGCTTGTCCTCGACCCGAAGCAGGGCCACGCGGTCGCGTATCCGGGCTCCCGTCTTCACCGGCGCGAGGAAGCGCACGCGGCCCAGCCCGTAGTTGAGGAGCTGCGTTCCTCGCGGGGGCACGAGCCCGAGCTCGTACCCGAAGCGCGCGAGGAGCGAGAGCGTGAGGAAGCCGTGGGCGATCGTCGTCCCGAGGGGGCTCTCCCGCCGCGCTCTCTCCTGGTCCACGTGGATCCACTGCCGATCCTCGGTGACCTCGGCGAAGCCGTCAACGCGGCGCTGGTCCACGACGATCCAGTCGGTGACGCCGAGCTCGCTGCCCACGAGCTCGGGCAGGCGGTCCCAGTCGAGCCGACGCGCGGTCATGTTGCCTGCGCCGCCGTCACTCCGAGCGGAGCACGTTCGCCGGCTGCACGCGCGCGGCGCGCAGCGCCGGGACGTAGCTGGCCAGGAACGCGAGGCCACCCACGCCGAGGACGATCGCGGCATAGGTCGCGGGATCGCCGGGGCTCACGCCGTAGAGCAGGTAGGACAGGACGCGGCTCAGCGCGAGCGCGGCGGCGATGCCGATGGCGATGCCGAGCGCGGCGAGGCGGAGACCCTGGCGGACGACGAGCCCGAGCAGCTCGCGCGGCCCCGCGCCGAGGGCCATGCGGATGCCGAACTCGCGGTGGCGCTGGCTGACCGTGTAGGCGATCGTCCCGTAGAGCCCGATCGCGGCCAGCGCCGCGGCGAGGGCGGCGAAGACGCCCAGGAGCTGCATGGCGAAGCGCTGGCCCGCCGTCACCTGCGCGATGTAGCCGCGCAGGGTGCGGACGTCGTAGAGCGCGAGCTGGGGATCGATCTTGCGGACCTCCTCGCGCGCGATCTCGGCTACGCGCGCCGCCGGCAGCGGAGAGCGCACGACGAAGTAGAGGCCGTTGAACGGCCAGAGGGCGAGCGTCGTGTACGTCTGCTCGCGGCCGTTGCGCCCCGGGTGGTCCTGGCGGACGTGCTCGACGACGCCCACGATCTCGACGTCGTCCCGCTCCTTGGCCGCGACGCGCACCTTGAGGCTTCGCCCGACGGGGTCCTGGCCCGGAAAGGCCTTCGCGGCCAGCAGGTCGTCGACCACCACGACTCTCCGCCCCTCCTTCACGTCCGCCCACGTCGGCTCGCGTCCCTGGAGGAGCCGCGCCCCGAGGGCGTGGAAGTAGCCGGGGAGCACCACGTGGTTGTCGGACTCGACGGTCCCCCAGCTCTCCTCGGTCCGCGCATCGAAGGCGTACTCGTTCGTCCAGAAGCGACCGCTCATGGGCAGGGGGAAGCTCGCGCTGAAGCCGAGGATTCCCGGCTGGGCCTGCATGCGCGCGCTCAGCTCCTCGAAGAAGCGGGCCTGGTCGGGCGGGTTGGGGTACCGGACGCCGGGCAGCGCGAGCTGGAAGGTGACGAGCTGGTCGGCCTCGAAGCCCGGCCGCGCCGCCTGCAGCGCGGCGAAGCTGCGGATCATGAGCCCCGCCCCCACGAGCAGGACGAGCGACAGCGCGATCTCGAGGGCCACGAGGAGCCGGCGCGTCCGGGCCCGTCGCTCCCCGCCGGCGAGGCGGGTCCCGCTCTTGAGCGTCTCGTGGAGGTCGACGCGCGAGGAGTGCAGTGCGGGCACGAGCGCGAACACGACGACGGTGAGCAGGGAGGCCCCGAGCGTGAAGAGCAGCACCCGGCCGTCGAGGTCCACGGCTTCGAAGCGCGGCAGATCGGCGGGCGCCAGGCGCACGAGGAGCGCGATGAGCCCTTGCGCGAGGACGATGCCGAGCGCGGCGCCCGTCGCGGCGAGGAGCAGTCCTTCGGTGAGGAGCTGGCGTACGAGACGGCCGCGGCTCGCCCCGAGGGCGGCCCGCGCCGCGAGCTCGTGCTCACGCTCCGCGGCCCGGGCGAGGAGCAGGTTGGCCACGTTGCCGCAGGCAATGAGCAGCACGAAGCCCACCGCCCCGAAGAGCACGAGCACGGTGCGGCGCACCGGGCTCACGAGGTCGGCGTGCAGCGGCCGCACGAGCAGGCGGAAGGGCTGCAGCTTGTAGGCGGGGTACTCGGAGATGAGCTGCTGCACGAGCCGGTCGGTGGCCTGCTGCGCCTGGTCCATCGTGACGCCGGGAGCGAGGCGCACCAGGGCGCGCTGCCAGCGGAAGCGGGGCAGGGTGTGGAAGTCGAACGTGAACGGCCGCCAGGCATCGAGCCGCTTGGGGAGCCCCGCTTCCCGAGGCAGGAGCAGCTCGAGGTTCGGCGGCAGCACGCCTACCACCTGTGTCGACTGGCCGTCGAGCGCGATCGAGCGGCCGATGATCCCGGGATCTCCCCCGAACCGGTCCTGCCAGAGCGCGTGGCTGAGCAGGATGACGGGGGCGGCGTTCGGGAGGCCGTCCTCGGCGGCGAAGGCGCGTCCGATCACCGGCTCGACGCCGAGCAGGCGCAGGAAGTTCCACCGGATGCCGCCGATCTGGAGCTGGACGGGCTCGCCCGCGCCGGTGAGCGTCCCCGCGTTGTCGCGTATGGATGCGACGTCCTCGAAGACCCCCGCCCGCTCGCGCAGGTCCTCGACCTCCGGCGGGGAGAGCGAGGGCAGCGACGTCTGGCCGTCGCTCATGACACGGATGAGGGCGAGCCGCTCCGGATCCCGGTAGGGCAGGTCGGCGAGCAGCACGCCGCTCACGACGCTGAACATGGTCGTGTTGACGGCGATGCCGAGCGCGAGGGTCACCACGGCCACGGCCGTGAACCCGGGCCGCGCGCGGAGCGCGCGCCAGCCGTAACGAAGATCCTGGGCGAAGCTGTCCATGCCTGCGGTCGTTTCTCCGTCCCCCGCCGGACAGGATAGCCGAGATCGGATGCGGGCCCCCGGCGGGCCGCCAATCGATTGGATCTACCTCGATGCCGCGCGGACCGCGCGCATTGCTCGCGGGCGGACGCCTCGAGCAGCGGGACGCGAGCGCGCGGGCCGGCCGACGGCCTTCACGCCGGCCAGCGAGAACGTCGCGATGTGCCGCGCCGCGTCGTCGATGTTGGCGGGTGTGGGCTCGAACGAGAAGCCGAGGCGGGCCGCGATCGGATTGGGGAAGTAGGAGACCGCCTGGGCCTGGACGCTGGCGACGCAGCGCAGGACCCGCTTGTCCTTCGCCTCGCAGCCCAGGATCTGCGCGATGACCCCGGACAGGTACTCGACGCGCGGCCGCACGCCCTGCTCGACGAGGACGTCGAGGGCCGGCGTGGGTTCGCTCATCTCGCGGGTGATGATCCGGTGGATGCTCGCGCTGCCGGGTGCAAGCACGCGGTGCAGGAAGACGCCGATGTAGCGGCGGAGCTGCTCCTCGGGCGGCTGGCCCTCACCCGCCTGGCGCGCGGCCTCGCTCGTCGCGCGCATCGCGTCGACGGCACCCTGCAGGACTTCGCGATAGAGTCCCAGCTTGTCGCCGAAGTGGTAGTTCACCGCGGCCACGTTCGCGCGCGCGGCCTTGCAGATCTCGCGCACCGTGACGACCTTGAAGCCGCGCTCGCCGAAGAGCCGCTCCGCGGTGACGAGGAGGCGCGCCCGCGTTTCCGCGTCCGCCTTCACAGCGTGCGCTTGAAGAGCCGCGTGGCCAGGCTCATGGCGAGGAGGGAGAACACGGACAGGAAGAGGAGGTCGAAGCCGATGGCGGCGAAGCCGGTGTTCTTCAGGAGCAGGCACTTGAAGGCGTGAACCGCGTACGTGAAGGGATCCACGACTGCGATCGCCTGCAGCCAGCCGGGAAAGCCCTGCTGCGGGTAGACGGCGCCGCTCGGGAAGTAGAGCACGGTGTTGAGGACACCGAACATCGCGCGTGGGAGCAGGGGATCCGTCACCCTCACCATCAGGAGGAACATCAGGCTGATGAGCGAGAACGACGTCACCACGACGACGACGAAGAGCCGGAACATCCGGAGCGGATCGAGGGGATTCGGAATGCCGGCGATGAACGAGCCGACGATCATCAGGAACATGCCCGCGATCACGGCCTTGATCGTCCCCGAGATGTTGAACCCGGCGATGAGCTCGAGCTTCTTGATGGGGGTGACGAGGTAGCCCTCGTGCAGCCCGCGGGCCTTGTCGTCGATGAAGATGATGCCGCCTCCGATCATCACCATCATGAAGATGGACATCACCACGGAGCCGGGCAGCAGGTACTGGACGTATGGGACGTACGGGTAGACCTCGACCACGTCCAGCCGCGGCTCGGTCTCGACGCGCGGGTTGACCTTCACGGTGGGGGAGTACGCGGAGACGAGGCTCCCCATCGTGGCGGCCAGGGCGACGGACACGAAGTTGTCCGTGTTGTCCTCGATGAGCGCCACCCGCGGCTCGTTCTTCGCGAGCACGCGCCGCGAGAAGTCGGGAGGGATGGTGAGGACTCCGTTCACCTTCCCGTTGCGGAGGTCGGCGAGGGCCCGGCCGGGGTCTGAATAGACGACGGCGTCGATCGTCCGCGCCCCGGAGGCCACCGCGGAGGCCATCTCCTGGATGCGCACCGCGGGCACGCCGTGGTCCTGGTCCACGATCGCGAGCTTCAGGTGCTTGACGTTCCCTCCGAACGCGTAGCCCAGCACGACGAGCTGCACGACCGGCATCACCATCGACATCGCGATGAGGATCGGGCTGCGGCGGAAGCGCCGCATCTCCCGCTCCACGATCGCCCACATGCGTCTCACGTCAGCCCCTCCGGAGCATGAACGGGCTGTCCGCGGCCGAGGCGGCCTGCAGCTCGTCGCGGAGCGCACGGCCCGCATAGTGCACGAAGACGTCGTCGAGGGTCGTGCTCTGGACGGAGAGCGACTGCACCGCGATGTCGGAGCGCGCGGCCTCCTGCATGAGGGCGAGCGTCGTCGCCGGCCCGTTGGCCGTGCTGATCCGGAAGACGTGGTCGTGCGCGCTCACCGCCTCCACGTCGGGGAGCGCGCGCAGCCGCTCCGGCCAGTCCGCGGGGACGCTGTCGAAGCTGACCTCGACGGTGTTGCGGCCGGGGATCGAGGCCTTGAGCGTGAGCGGCGAGTCCAGGGCCTTGAGCCGTCCGTGGTCCACGATCGCGATGCGGTCGCAGAGCTTGTCCGCCTCGTCCATGTAGTGGGTGGTGAGGAGCACCGTGAGCTCCCGCTCCGCCTTGAGGCGGCGCAGCATGTCCCAGACGGCCACGCGCGAGACCGGGTCGAGGCCGGTCGTGGGCTCGTCGAGGAAGAAGATGCGCGGCTCGTGGACGAGGCCGCGGGCGATCTCGACCCGTCGGCGCATGCCTCCCGACAGGTTCTTGACCGGTGCCGTCCGCCACTGCGTGAGCTCCACGGCCTCCAGCAGCTCGCCGATGAGGCGGATGCGCTTCGCGCGCGGCACGCCGTAGAGCTTGGCGAAGATGATCAGGTTCTCTTCCACGCTCAGCTCGAGGTCGCTGGTCAGGGCCTGGGGGATGACGCCGATCGATCGGCGCACGTCGTCGGACTGCGTCATCACGTCGAAGCCGCTCACGAGGGCGGTGCCCGCTGTCGGGGGCAGCAGGGTCGTGAGCATGCGGATGAGCGTCGACTTGCCGGCTCCGTTCGGCCCCAGGAGGCCGAAGATCTCGCCCCCCTCGACGGCGAAGCTCACCCCGTCCACGGCGGTGAACTCGCCGAACTTCTTGACGATCGAGCGAACGTCGATGGCGGGCATGGGTCGTCAGCGCACGGGCAGGATCACGTAGGCCGTCATGCCGAGGGCGAGGGCGCGATCGCGGTTGTCGAGCCGGAGGCGGATCTCGAAGGTCTTGATGTCGCGCTTGGTCCGGCTGACGTCGCGCTGGGTGGCGTAGGCTGCGTCCTGCCCCCGGTAGAAGACCGTCCCCGGCCGCTCCGCCCCGGAGGGGAGACGCACGGTGAGCGAGTCGCCGATGCGCACGCGGTCGATGTAGGTCTCCTCGACGTCCGCGCGTACCCAGAGGTCGTCGGGGTTCACGAGGGTGAGGATGGGCTGCCCGGGGGTCACGTACTCGCCGACGCGGACCGCGCGCACGTCCACGAAGCCGTCGATGGGGGCGCGGATCTCGGTGTAGGCGAGGCGCACGTCGGCCTTGGTCCTCTGCGCGGCCGCCGCCGCCTCCTGGTGCTGCGACGCCTGCACCTGGCTGCGGCGCACCGCCACCTGCTCCGCGCTGGCGCGGGCCAGGGCCACCGCCGCGCGCTGCGCCTCCACCTGCTTCTTCAGCGCGTCGAGCTTGGCCTTCGCGGCCTCCGCGGCGGCTCGCGTCTGGTCCAGGTCCTGCGCGGAGGCGATCTGCTGGCGGGCGAGGTCCTGGGTGCGGGCGTACGTGGCCTTGGCGGCCTCGAGGTCGGCGGCCGCGGCCTGCACCTGGGCCTCGGTGGCGGCGAGCGTCGACTCGGCCTGCGCGGTCTGGTGGTCGAGGGTGCTCTCCTCGAAGCGGAGGGCGGCCTCGGACTCCTTGACCTGCGAGGAGAGCCCGGCCGCGTTCTGCGTGTAGTACGCGGTGTCGGCCTTGAGCTCGTCGGGGACGAGCACGGCCAGCCGCTGCCCCTTCTGGACGGTATCTCCCTCGTTCACGGGGAGCTGGCCGATCTGGCCGGCGACCTGCGGGCTCACGAACACGTCGTTCGTGGTCACGATCCCGGTGAGGGTGATCGTCTGGGGGCGGAGGCTCGACCAGGCGAAGGCGGCTCCCCCGACCACGGCGACGAGGAGGAGTACGAGGGCGGGCCGGCGTTTCATGGAATCCTCTCAAACATATGTATAAAACATCTGTTTTAATTAGTCAAGAGGACTTCCCTCGGACGATCCGGGCGGGTCCCGACCGCCGCCCGCTCACCTCGGAGGTGTCGTCGCCGCCGTGCTCTTCCGGGCGAGAAAGATCCGCTCGCCCCTCAACAGGCCGTACTCGACGCAATCCGCGCCGCTCGCGGCGTATTCCTCGAGCGCGAAACCCGCCTCGCGAATGCGCTCACGAACGTCGCGGCCGTAGAAGCGCACGTGATCCCATTGGCCGAAATGGATCTCGCGCTCGGCCGGCGTGACGATGCCGGCGTTCTCGTACGTGTCCTCCCATCCCTCGACGATGGGGATCATGACGACGAGGGTGCCTCCAGGCTTGAGGACTCGACGGAGCTCGCAGAGCGCCTTGCGGTCGTCTACGTGCTCGAGGACGTGGGAAGCCACGACGACGTCGAACGAAGCGTCGGGCAACGCGATCCTCTCGATGTCGAGCCTGAGGTCCGCGCCCTTCCCGGAGAGATCGGCGGTCTGATAGACGCCGGCTTGCTTGGACAGGACGGCCTTGATGCTCGGCTCGGCTGCAAAGTGCAGAACGGCGCTCTGGGACGTCACGAGCGGCTGCGTCCTGCACCAGAGAAGGAAGAGCCGATGGCGCTCCAGCGAATGACAGCGGGGGCATTCCGCGTCATAACGGGGTGGCTGGCCGAACGCCCTGAAGTAGCCGTGATAGTCGCAGAGAGGACAGGTGCGGGGATGAATTCCCCGCAGACGCTTTCCGATGGCGGCCCGGTATCGGCGATCCGATGTCCAGGACCGGTATCCCGCGCGGAGGGGTGAGAGCAGTCTCCCCATACAGCCAGGGTAGCACCAGGACAATTCGAGCATCCGGCCAAAATCTTGGGGCCGCCGCGTGGCCCACGCGGGGCGTCCCCGAAAAATCACGCTCGCGTCACCGGGTGCGAACCCGAATTCCATACGGTCCGGGGCGTGACCTTCGGGAGGAACGATCATGGAATGGAAGACCCGGGGACGGGAACCACGGCTGCGGAGGCTGCGGCGGGTGTCGCTTGCCGTGAGTGCCATGCTCTTCGCTACGGTGGCGGCCACCACGGTGGCGGACAACGGGCGGCGGGCCGACGGCCGCGACGACGACGAGCACGAGGGCTACGCGATCGGATTGTGGGGTGATCTGCCCTACTCCGACCTCCAGGCGACGACCGGCGTTCCCAACCTGATCGCCGACATGAATCGGCAGGATCTGATGTTCACGGTCCACGACGGGGACCTCAAGGGGGGAAACGGCACGGTGGGCTCGACGACCCCCACGACCTGCGTGGACGCGCTCTACGAGCAGGCGCTGGGCTTCTTCAATGCGCTCCGATCACCGGCCATCTTCACCCCTGGCGACAACGACTGGACCGACTGCGACCGGCCGTCGAACGGAGGCTTCAACTCCCGTGAGCGGCTCGACCACGAGCGCACGGTGTTCTTCGCCGACGACGAGTCGCTCGGCCAGCAGCGCATCCACATGCGCGTGCAGAGCGATCCCCTCTGCCTCGACAAGGACGGCCACGACGTTCCCTGCGTCGAGAACCGCCGGTGGCATTCGGGCGACGTCACGTACGTCACGCTGAACATCCAGGGCTCCTGCAACAACCTCTGCGACACGGCACCCGATCCCGACGAGTGGCAGGCGCGGAACGGCGCGAACATCGCGTGGCTGCAGGAGAGCTTCGCGGTGGCGAAGCGGCGGGGCTCGGCGGCGATCATGATCATCTCCCAGGCCAACCCGGGATGGCACCCTTTCGAGAACGACGCGCCCAAGCGCAACCCGGTCACGCTGGCCCAGCTCGATCCCACCATCCCGGACGGCTACGTCGACTTCCTGAAGGCGCTGCGCGCAGAGGTCGCCGCCTTCTCGAGGCCCGTGGTCTACGTCCACGGCGACACGCACACCTTCCGCATCGACAAGCCGTTCTTCGACGCCGCGGGCCGTCGATTCGAGAACTTCACGCGCCTCGAGACCTACGGCGACAACGCCGCCAACGGAACGAACGACGTGAACTGGGTGAAGGTCCTGGTGGATGCGGGCAGCCGCGAGGTCTTCGCCTTCCAGCCCCAGATCGTCCCGGCCAACCGCGTCGCCCACTGAGCAAGGACGCTTCGTAGCCGGCCGGGCCGTTCCGCAGGATCCGTACGTCCTTCCTCACCGAGCCTTTCCTGAAACGCCGCGGCTCCGGTGAGCACCATCCCGTAGCAGCGCCAAGGCAAAAAGGCCGCATGTCCCTCGGGACGAGTCGACCCTGTCGACGTTCCGCAGCCGGCTGACGCAGCCCGCCGCCCCCGCCGCTGCGAGGAGGAGGACGATATGAG
>JBKPBQ010000591.1:0-5566 GCA_046726955.1 Acidobacteriota bacterium | reverse complement strand
CATGTCGGCCTGGTACTCCGCGTCCGGCGTGAACGCGAAATGGCCGGCGCCTTCTCCCTTCCGGAAGCGACCCTCGAACGCGAAGCTGCCGGCGTCGCGCTTCCAGCTGAAGCGTGTCTAGGCGTCCGCGCCGTCGAGCTGCGCGTCGCTGAGTCCCTCGAGCTCCGTCAGCGGCACCGGGAAGGACGAGTTCCAGTCGTGACGGCCCGCACTGCGGCGCATCGAGAGCTGGACGATCGTGGCCGTCCCGCCCTTGTCCACCTTCCAGCGCGAGCGGTCGGCCGTCCAGAGCCCGCGCAGCGCTTCGGCGTGGGCGGCCGCGCCGGCCGCCGCGCCGGCAATGACGAGGAGGCCGACAGCCGTCCGAACGCGGCTCACAGCCGGCCCTTCAGCCGCTTGGCGAGCTCGCCGCTAACGCCGCCGTGGCGGAGCTGGATCAGCTCGCTCGCCTTGAGATTGTCGAGCCCGGCGTCCTTCATCTCGCGGATGAAGTCCGCGTCGACGCCCGCCGCCCGGAGCGCCATCAGCTCGCCCACGGTCAGGCCCGAGTAGCCGAGCTCCTTCATCTGTCGCACGTCCTCGGGATCGACGCCCTGGCTGCGCAGGGCGAGCAGCATGGGCACGGACAGCTTCGCGTAGCCCAGCTCGCCCATCTCGCGGATGTAGTCGGGATCGACTCCCTGGCTGCGCAGCGCGATGAGCTTGCTCATCGAGAGATCGACATAGCCGAGCTTCCGGAGCTCCGCCGCGAACTCGCCGTCGACACCCTGCTGGCGCAGCGCGACGAGCTTGCCCGCGGACAGGTCCTTGTATCCGGCCTTCTCGAGCTCCGCGACGAAGTCGGCGTCGACGCCCTGCGCGCGCAGGCTCACGAGGTCGTTGATCGAGAGGTGCTCGAGTCCGGCCTTCTTGAGCGCCTCCACGTCCTCGGGATCGACGCCCTGCGCGCGCAGCGACACGAGCTGCTCGGGCGAGAGCTTCTCGTAGCCCAGCTCGGTGAGGCTCTTCACGTACTCGGGATCGACGCCCTGCGAGCGCAAGCTCAGGAGCTGGTCGGCGGTGAGGTCCTTGTATCCGAGCTCTTCCAGCTCGTCGATGTACTCGGGCGTCACGCCGGCGTGGGCGAGCTCGAGGATCCGCTCCAGCGGGAAGGCGCCGGACTCTGCGGGAGTCCCCGCCCGGAGGTTCTTCGTGTTGGGCTGATTCGGGACCGAAGGCGTACCCGGAACGTCCTGCGCCGGTTCGGCGCGAGCGACGTCGGCGCCGGGGCGAGGCACGCCCAGGACGGACGAGCCGAGGACGATCGCCAGCACCACCGCCCCCGCGCACAGGACCGTGGCGAGCCCTCTCGAGGTGCGCGAGACGCGGTCCGGCGGAGCGACGAGCCGCGCGATCCGGTCGAAGAGCGATCCGCCCGTCATCGCCATCGACAAGACGGGGACGCGCGTTCCCAGCCCTTCGAGATCCGCGAGAGCGCGCGCGTAGCCCACCGGGTTGCCGCAGGCGGCGACCGCGAGGTCGTCGCAGCACAGCTCGCGCTCGACGCGCATGCGTCCCGAGACCCACCAGACCGCGGGGTGGTAGAAGAGCAGCGTCTCCACCGCGGTCTGCAGCAGGTTCGCGAGGTAGTCGCGACGGCGGATGTGCGCGAGCTCGTGGGCGAGCACGAGCTCGAGCTGCGAGGTCGATAGGCCCAGCAGCGCGCCCGTCGGCACCAGGATGACGGGACGGAGCCAGCCGAGCGCGGTCGGGACCTGGACGAGCGCCGACCGGTAGAGATGCACGGGGGCGGAAACCTGGAGCGCCTGGCGCAGCCGCGCGAACGTCGCTTCGAGGCTGTCGGGGACGGGCGAGAGTCCGTTCCTCTTCAGCCGTTGCACGAGCGCCCAGCCGCCGAGCGTCCGCAGCGAAAGGAGCAGCACTCCCGCGGCCCACCAGGCGACGAGGACCGGGAGGAAGGCGTCGAGCTGCGCGCGCAGCGATTCCGGGGGCGCGACGTTCATCGCCAGCACTGCCGTCGGCTCCGCACACGCGCCCGGCGCGCACGGCGCGTCCGCTCTCGCGGCTACCGTCCAGTCCGCGAGCGGGGTCGGGCGAGCAAGGAGCGTGAACGTGGCCACCGGCATCGCGAGCATCGCGAGAAGCGTTACCGCGGCCACGGCGTATCGGCTCGACGGCGTCGCGTGCCGGAGGGCTGCACGGAGCGTGGCGAAGAGGACGGCGAGCGCCGCGCCCTGCCAGACGAAGTGCAGCAGCGTCCAGCCCAGGGCCTGGACGACGGAAGGTTCGAGGCTCATCTGTCTTCTCCCTCGAGGCGATCGAGAAGCTCCCGGATCCGGGCCAGCTCGGCGGGCGAGGTCTTCGCCGACGAGAGGGCCTGCATGACCAGCTTGGTCGCCGATCCGCCGAACGCCCGGTCGAGCAGGTCGTGCATCAGCTGCTGCTGCGTCTCCTGCTCGGGGGCGGTGGCGGCGTAAACGTGGGCACGGGCCGTCTCGTCCCTCGTCACGAGCCCCTTCTCCGTCATGATCTGCAGGAGCTTCAGGACGGTCGTGTAGCCGGTGGGACGCTCCACCTCCAGCACTTCCTGGACCTCACGGACTGTCGAGGCTCCCCGCTTCCAGAGGATCCGCAGGATCTCCAGCTCGGCGGGAGTGGGACGGGGCGGCGCCATGGCGAGAAGCTAGTACGAAGACCTTCGTTGTGTCAACGAAAATCTTCGTACATTGTGTTGGATGCGCGCCTGGACCGCTATTTCAGGGCGCGAACGCCGAGAGCTTCCCGTCGAGCGAGCTCGCGAAGACGAGGCCCGCCCCGAGCGCCGGCGATCCCGGGAAGCCGAACGGGCCCTTCTCTGGCCGCGGGGCGGGAGAGCGCCAGAGCATCCTTCCCGTCTTGCGGTCGAGGGCCATCACTCCCCCGTCGTGATCCGCCGCGTAGCCGACCTGGCTGCTCGACCCGACGTACACGCGGTCGGCGTCGACCGCGAGCTGGCCCCAGGCCCAACCGAACACGTCGGCCTTCCAGATCGGGTGGCCTGTCTTCGCGTCGAACGCGTAGGCGGCCGCGGCGTCGGACGAGCCGACGTAGGCGACGCCGTCGCGTATCGACACGCTCGACTCCACCCACGAGAACCAGATGTACTGCTTCCAGGCAACCGCGCCCGTCTTGGCGTCGATCCCGAGCAGGTCGTAGGCGCGATTGCCGATGACCAGCAGGTCGCCTTCCTTCGTGAGAGCCGGCGTCGAGACGACGGCGCCCTTCGTGTCGGTCTTCCAGACGAGCTTTCCCGTCGCCGCGTCGAGCGCATAGACGTTCTTGTCGTAGCTGCCGAAGTAGACGCGGCCGTCGCGCACGGCGGGGGCGGCGAGGACGGCGTCGCCGGCCTTGAATTCCCAGAGCGTCGTTCCCTTCGCGGGATCGAGCGCCAGCACGCGCCCGCCGTGCGTGCCGAGGTAGAGGCGGCCGGCTTCTATCGTCACGTCGGAGCCGAAGCGGTCGAAGCGGGACTTTGGATTGTCGAAGGGCAGGCGCTCGATGGGCTTGTCCACGACGACGACTCGCCAGCGTTCCTTGCCGTCCGCGGTGCCGAGCTTGTAGAGGTAGCCGTCGTCCGCCTGGACGTAGAGCTCGCCGTCTTTGACCGTGGGACGAGTGCGGATGGCGCCTCCGGTCTTGAACGACCACCGCTCCTTGCCCGTGCGCGCGTCGAGGGCGTGCACGACGCCGGCTTGATCGCCCGCGTAGATGGCTCCGTCCGCGAACGTGGGACCCGCCCAGAGCGCCGATCCGGCCTCGAACGTCCACACGGGCTTCGGGGCGGGAACGTCCTTTGTCGCGGAGCGTGGCGGGAAATCGACCGTGTCGGTCCGGTGCAGCGTCATCGGGATCTCGTAGACCGGCGCCAGGCCGGCGGGGACGGTGCCCTTGAGGGTCTTTGCGGTCGCGTCGTAGGCGAGCTTGAAGGGCCCGAGCTGCACGCCGTTGTCGGTCGCCGCGAACGGCGCCGTACCCAGCTCGCTCCGGACGAGGTGGATGACCGGGATCCACGTGAAGACGTCGACCTTCCCGTCTTCCTTCGGCACGAACTCCATCGCTACCGGCTGGGTCTCGCCGTCGTGGACGAGCGTGCCTTCCCACTTGCCGGCGATGTCGGCGGCGGTCGGGGGCGCCGCGCGTCCGGTTGCAGTGGCGGCGAAGCAAAGAGAGGCGAGAGCGAGGACACGCGTGGCGGCGTTCATTGGATTGATCCTCCGCAGGAGAACGACCGTCACGATTGTCCTACAAACGTCCCCCCGACGAGTTACGCCCGCCCGTCCACGCGCTTCGCCTGCTTCTCCGCCAGGAGGGCCAGCTCCATCGCGAGGAAGCAATGGGCCTGGGGCATCGCCGTCTCCGTGCGATTGACCACGTCGTCGACGAGGCGCTCGCCGTAAGGCAGCGGGATGTCCTGGCAGTCGATGTACCGCGTCTCCTTGCCGTCTACGAGGAACAGGTGGCTGCCACCCGGGCGGCCGGCGATGTCCACGTTCTTGCGGATCTCGATGAAGCCGTCGGTGCCCAGGATCGTCAGCCGGCCGTCGCCCCACGTGTTGAGACCATCGGGCGTGAACCAATCGACGCGGATGTACCCGGTGCCGCCGTTGCCGCGGAGCATCACGTCGCCGAAGTCCTCGAGCCCCGGGTACTGCGGGTGGTTCACGTTGCCGACCTGCGAGGCCACGACCTCGGCCTTGTCGGACGCCGTGAAGTACAGGAACTGGTCGAACTGGTGCGAGGCGATGTCGGTGAGGACGCCGCCGTACTGTTCCTTCAGGAAGAACCAGGGCGGGCGCGTCTCCGGCCGCATGCGGTGGGGGCCGAGGCCGATCGTCTGGACGACCTTGCCGATCGCCCCTGCCTTGACCATCTCGCCCGCCTTCACCGTCGCCCGGTTCTCGAAGCGTTCGCTGTACGTGATCGAGTAGATGCGCTTCGTCTCCGCCTGCACGCGGCGGACCTCGGCGAGCTGCTCGAGCGTCGTCATCCCCGGCTTGTCGGACATGAAGTCCTTGCCGTGCCGCATGACCTCGATGCCCAGGGGGGCCCGCTCGCTGGCGATGGCCGCGCTCGCGACGAGCTGGATCTTCGGGTCCTCCAGGATCTCCTTCTCGCTGCGGGCGACGCGGGCCTGCGGGAACTTCTTGGTGAAAGCGGCCACGAGCTCCGGCTCCTTGGCGTAGACCGCGACGAGCTCGCCTCCGCCCCGGAGAAGCGCCCCGACCTGGCCGTTGATGTGGTCGTGGTTGAGGCCGATGGCCGCGAAGCGGATACGGGCAGGCTTGGCCGGGGTCGCCGCGGTCTCCTGGGGCGCCGGGGCCTGGATCGCCCCGGCCCGGGCCGCTCGCGGAGCCGAGAGGGCCACCCCTGCCACCGTCCCGATCGACGACTTGAGAAAGCCCCGCCGTCCCGCCTTGGCCATGGATTTCCTCCCTCGGGTCTTTGCCGGGGTGCTATTCTGTCCCAGAAGAGCCATGTCGAAGGCCAAGCACCAACAGCACCAACAGCCCGCGGAACGCACCTGGGT
>JBKPBQ010000590.1:0-13334 GCA_046726955.1 Acidobacteriota bacterium | reverse complement strand
TGCAGTCCGGCCTCAAGAACGCATACGAATGCATCAAGGCCTTTTCCGAAACGGACTTCACCGAAGACCTCAAGAAGTTCGACGTCCCGACCCTGGTGATGCACGGTGAAGACGATCAGGTCGTCCCCGTCCATGATTCGGCGAAGAAGTCGGCCCGGCTCATCAAGGGCGAGACCGAAATCTACTATCCCGGCTATCCGCACGGCCTGACGGCCACGAATGCGGACGAGGTCAACCGTGACTTGCTGGCCTTCCTTCGCGGCGAGTCGGTCGGCGTCAAAGCACAAAAGGTGTCCGGAGCAGCTGCGGCAAAGGGCCCCCACCCACGGCCGTGACGACCGGATGCGTGGGGCCGGGCGCTCCTCTGCACACCGGGAGCGTCCGGCCAACTCGACCGAGATGGTCGTGCGTCGTAACCGCTGGAGCTGAATTGCGTTGCCACTCACGGAGGAGAAGGTCATGACTGGAACTGGAGCCGCTCGAGTGGTCTCTCCGCCCTCATCGGGCCAGAATCGCGTCCTCGCCGGCATCACCGTGCCGGACACGCCCGTGATCGCGCTCGCCCTGGAGCGCGCTCGAGCCGATTCCGAGCCCTACCTCTTCAATCACGCCGTCCGCTCATGGTTGTTTGCCGCGCGGATAGCGCAATTGAAGTCCATCGCCCATGATGGGGAGGTCCTCGCGGTCGGAACGTTGCTGCACGACCTGACGCTGACGAAGGATTTCAAGGGTCCGAGGCGGTTCGAGGTGGAGGCGGCCGACAGTGCGCGAGCATTCGCGCGTGAGCAAGGCTTCGACGACCGCCGGTCGCAGCTCGTCTGGGACAGCGTGGCCTTGAACTCGACGCCGTCGATCAGCTCCTTCAAGGAGGCCGAGGTGGCTCTGGGCACGGCCGGCATCGGTCTCGACTGGGCCGGCTTCCAGTACGACCAATTCCCCTCCGACGAGATGGCCGCCATCCTAGGCGCATTCCCCCGCCTCGACATGAAGCGGCGCTTCACGGATGCCGTTTGCGGCCTCGTAAAGGCGCGCCCCGAGACGACCTACGACAACTTCGCGCGCGATTTCGGGGAGCGATTCGTGCCCGGCTACAAACCGGCGTCGGCCGTGGACGTCTTGATGAACGCTCCTTTCGCGGAGTGACGGCGCGGCGGAGACGGAGTGATGGCCCGGACGCTGAAGATCCTGGTGCAAACGACGACTCCGCGACAGGCCGACAACTGGTCGATCGAAAGTCTTACGCTGATGCGAAGAGAGCTGGCCTCGATCGACGAAGCCGGGCTCCGCTTCGATGTCGTCGCGCGGGACCGGGCCCCGATACTTCGGCACCCGACCCGGTGCTTTCGACGTTGCACGAGTCCGACTTCGACGAACTCTGGCTGTTCGCCCTCGACGAGGGGGATGGACTGACGGCTGCCGACTGCTCGGGCATCACCCGATTCCGGCTGCGGGGGGGCGGCATCCTGTCGACACGCGACCACCAGGACATGGGGTCCTCGCTGTGCGCCCTCGCCGGTGTGGGCGCGGCGCACCACTTCCAGAGAAAGAACCCCGAGCTCGACGGCGAGCGACGCGCCCCCGATGATGAGGAGACCCCGGCAATCTCCTGGCCGAACTACCACTCCGGCCGCAACGGCGATTTCCAGATGGTCACCGTCGTCGAGCCGCTCCACGAGCTCGTGCGCGCCGGGTCCCCTGCCGGCTCGATCGAGTTCTTCCCGGCGCACCCCCATGAAGGGGCGGTCGACGCTCCTCCGGGAGATGCGAGCGCCCGGGTGATTGCGAAGGGTCGCAGCCAAACGACCGGGCGGGAGTTCAACCTCGTCGTCGCTTTCGAGCGCTCGGTGGACGGGCGGGGCAGCCGTCTGGGGCGCGCGGTCGCGGAATCGAGTTTCCACCACTTCGCGGACTACAACTGGGATCCCGCGCTCGGCTCAAGCCGCGAGGAGGATCTCCGCCACGGCTGGCCACAGCTTCTTATGCAGTTCCTCCCGGGTCACCAGCTGGCCCGGCTTCTCGAGGAGCGCGACCAGGATCTGAAAGGGCTGCTCCTGGACGTGTACCTTCCGTCCGGCTCGATGCAGCTCGCCTGAGCGCAGATCCGCCTCGAATGTGCCGAACCGGACGAGCGCAGGCGGCCGGTGCGACGCCTCCACCACGAGCGTGACCGCCGGAAGGGTACACCCTGGCCTGGTCATCCGCCATGTCAGCCCGTCGAGGGAGGGCACATTGGCCGATCACCCACGGTTCCGCCGCAGCCGACGCAAAAGGCGGCGAGCTTGGACGGTCGGCCGCTCTCGTGCGGCTACGGGACTACACCGGCTCACGCCGAGAGACCCTCGTTGCGGCCCAAGCGATCGGGCGGGCGATCCTTAATCGAGCCGGTGTCGAGAGCTATCGGGGGACGGCACGTTCTCGAGCCAGTGGAGTCTCATGGGCTGCGAGCCCCCCTTTGACCCAGGCGAGATCCTTCTTGAGGTGCTGGGTCCACGCCAGTGCACGTCGCTCCGGGCATCGAGCGACGTCTTGGGCCTCTAGGGGATCCTACCGCCTCTCGATGCCGACGGCGGGCGTGCCGCTGCAGACGAGCGGGTTTGTGGTTGGCCGACGTTCGACGAGGCAGGCCTCTATTACGAGGACAATCCCACGAGCCTGATGCGTGTGTCTCGGACCGAACGGACCACCCCCGGCTTCGAAGTCTGAATCTCGCAGTGTCAGTCCTTTCGTGCTACAGCGAGTGCCCAGACCGTAATGGGGAAATCCGCCTCAGTACCTTCTGAGGAAACCGTGATGCCTCGGCGTAGGGCTGTGTCCGCACTCATGTACATGTCATCCAGCAGGGCCGCTGCCGCTCTCCGGTTTCCCCACATGCGTACCTCAGCATCAAAACCCGCGCGTTGCAGAGTGAGAGCGAGGCCATCCGGGGTCCAGCGATAGTAGTCGCCGTAGCCAGTTCCCTGGTGGACGGGAACCAAGAACGGCGTCGTCACTATGGCGGCACCGCCACGCTTGAGGACTCGTCGCACTTCTGCAAGCGCTCGTTCCGGTTGGGGCAGGTGCTCGAGCGTCTGATCGAGAATGACAAGGTCGAAGATGTCGTCGGCGATGCCGTGGAGGTTCTGAAGGTCGTACTCCGGATACTGCATCAGTCGGTACTCCGCAACTGGCATGAAAGCGCGCAAGATGTCGTTCGAACCCCCGAACTCACCCACCCGTTTCCCTGACCAGTCCTGCTTCGCAAGCCAGGCACTCAGATCGTCATACATCGCCCAACGGTTGGCATGATTGGCACGTGGATTGGCAACCTGGCTCCAGATCGGCTTTCCCAGCGAGGCTGCGTGGGTAACGGTGGCGAGGGGCTTCCGCCGGCGCTTAATCGTCCTGCTCGCTACCATCACGAGAGCCGCCAATGAGCCAGCAAAGCCCAGGCCCACGCTCAGAGCGAACGGGATCACCCCAAGACCATGCAGAAAGAGCCCGATCATGGCCGGGAACCAGGCCGCTGCACCAATCATCAGCAGCCGCACCATGCGGCCCCAGTCAACCACGAACGCCGGACGAGAGCTCATGGTCTACACATCGGCTGATAGGCGCGCGGTGGTGGTGGCTGGCCTGCACGAGGCCGGGCCGGCAAAGCGGCGGAGGCGCACAACGCTCGGGGCGTCCGTGGCTCCGCCTTCTCCGTCCCCAGCAGTTCCGTCACCTCCGCGTTTGACACCTCTTGCACGAACCCTTGGACCTGAACACGCGCCCACTTCTCCAGCGCCGTCCACTCCGGTCTTGACCTATGCCCTTCGCGTCTATCATCCACATCGGCGGTGTCCTCCGTCCGTGGTCCCCCATTGGGGGGCCGGCTTGGTCAGCCCGGAAGGCTACACCGCCATCACCCCATTTCCACACCTCTTGAAGATAGGTCCGGTGGCGGCTCTCATATTACACGCGTTGTCCTACGCGTAAGCGCCGATGGCAGGGTAGCGGCATGGGCGGGCGCGGCGCGGGGGGATTAGGACGGCTTCGGAAGTGACCTACTTGGCCGGCAGGGGTCCCGTCGCTGCGGCTTTGCTCATCAGGAACGTAGCGAACGCGGAGCACGTTACAAGCATGTACTTGGCTTCATCGAACCCGACCGTCGGCTCGTCCATGATGGCATGCCGAATCCCGTCACCATCGCTCGTGTATCCATAGAGGTTGAGGAATCCTTCCCGTAGGGCGCCGTGTAGTTTCGCACCCTTCTTTCCGAGAGCAAGCAGCGCTTTCTTGAGTTCACCCTCTTCGCCAGCGATCTGGCGACCTGCCGACTCTACTGCGCTGATAGATTCCTTGACTGCGTTTCGGTAGTCCGGGTCAGGCTTGCGGCCAAGAAGGGAGAGCGCGGAGTCAATATGCGTTACCACACCGAGGAGCCCATTGCTACGCGCGGCACGGAGCGCTTCGTCGATCGCCACAACCTCGCTCGCACTCGAGATCGGCGCAAGGTGCCCATTGTAGGCTGACAGCTCTTCCTCGAGGATCGAGTTGACCACGCGGTGGAGGAAGGCTGCGTCTCTATAGCCCAATAAGGAGTTCGTCTGAGTTACAAGAAACTCCACCAGGTTGTAGACCTCGTACTACGCAAGCTCGGCGTAGAGCCTTCTGAGCCAAAGCCGCGCGGCGGAAGGTGCAGTAAAGGGGACGTCGTCAAGAGGGACCTTGAAGAAGCGCTGCGCGAGTACCTTCGTAATATCCGGCCACTTCGACTGCTCACCCGGCTTCTTCGCGCTGAGGAGATCGCACATCCAGTTCCAAAGGACGTTCCGAAGGACGGGGTCGATGTCACCGACCTGCAGCGTTTGGCGCGGCTCGGTAACGCCAATCCGGTCTGAGAAGCGGGTGTAGTCACCTGGGTCTAATCCGTGGCCCTGCCTCCGGGCATGCGCCGTGCGATGCCGTGCTCACGCCATGCTCACGCCGGCGCCACTTGAGTCTGTAAGCTGGTGACCCGCCTAGGACTCGAACCTAGAACCCAGAGACGTTCTCCGGACATAGCCGGTTCGTCTTCCCCGGCGGCAGTCCCCGCCGGCACCAGCTCGACGAGGAACGCTGTCTCCACAACCCGCAGAAGAGCTTCGAACGAATCCGCGAGCGCTCGGGCGTGGACTTCCAGATCCGCGACATCCGGCGGACGGTGGCCACCAGGATGGCCGAGGACCTCGGCATCACCCCCTTCGTCATCGCCAAGGTGATGGACCACAAGCTGCCTGGTGAGGCCGAGATGGGGAAGTCTACAACCGTTACCACTATGTGGCCGAGAAACGCCAGGCACTCATCAAGTGGTGTGACCATCTTTACGCGGCTCGTACGCAAGTCGAGCCGACCAGGGCTCCGCCTGGTTCGGTCAGCTCTGGTCTTGTGAACTACACTCGCTCGATACCATCTCAGCGATTCGGAATCAGCAAGTTTTCGGTTCAAGCCCGAACATCGGCTCCATGGCGGCCAACCACCTTGTCTCGTAACTGAAGTCGTGTGATGGCTGGGACGCGCGGCACTCGCACCGCGCGCTCCGGCCTGGGCGAGCCCGGCGCCCAGGCGCCGCGCTCGCCATCGGCATTCACCAACCAGTCGCGCGCTAGCGTGCGAGGCGCGCGCGCCCTTCGGCACACGACTTCCGGTACGCAACACTAGGAAATCAGCCAGGGCGGTACCGGACTGGCGCTCGCACTTCCTCCTGGGGTCTCTCACGATTGAAGGACCCGATCGACTTGGTCTCAGGGATAAGAACTCCGGGGCCTAAAGGTTGCTGATAGTCCAGCGTTTGCGGCTAGCGTGACCTCGAAGCGGTTCGGCGCCCGTCTTGCAATGGGAGCGGTGGGCGTGATCAAGGCTGGAGGTGCGCGGTGCGCTTCATCAGAACGCGGCAAGTTCTAGAGATGATCGGTGTCTCGCGTACGACGCTGTGGCGGATGGTCCGCGCGGGGACGTTTCCGCAGCCTGTTCATGTCACGACGCGGAGCCGTGCCTTCCTTTTGGAGGCGGTCGAGACCTGGATGAACGCGCGGACGGACGCGCGCCCAAGAGATCAGGGAATGGCGGCGACGGGACCCGAGCGGCACCCGACGCGCCGTGCTCCTTACCCGTTGTTCGCGGGGACGGCTCGAGGCACGGCCGGGTAAGTGCGGCTGCAAGGGCCGACAAGTTTGCGCAACTCGTGAAAGACGCTGGGCTCGATCAGAAACCGCCGGGGCCTCAAGGTGTTACGGGATGCCGTCCAACGGCTTCTGGCTCCGTTCGCTACCCTCTGCCATAGGTATCCGTCCGACGAACCCAGCGCCGCCGCGCGATCAGGCCTCGAACGATCGGGCGAGCCCGCGGGCTTCGTCATCCGTGAGCGCAAGGTCGACCGCGCTGAGAAGCGGATCGAGGTGCTCCGGACGGCGCGGTCCGACTATGGCGGCTGTCATTTGCGGGTGGTGCAGCACCCAGGCCAGCGCGAGCGTGCTCATGGCCGTGCCCCGCTCGCGCGCATCCTTCTCGAGGTGGCTCAGGCCCGCGAACGTCGTGTCCGTGAGGAGGTGCTCATAGGGCTCGGGGCGGAGCGTCATCCGTGAGCCGGGTGGATAGGGCCGTTCTCTCCCGTACTTCCCGGTGAGCCAGCCGCCCGCGAGCGGGCTGAAGGCCGTGAAGCCGAGGCCCTGGTCCGCGCATAGGGGGAAGAGCTCGCGCTGCGGGGCTCGATCGAGGAGGCTGTAGGAGTTCTGGACCCACTCGAAGCGCTGGCGGCTCTCCTTGTCGCTGATCCAGAGAGCGCGCGCGAGCCGCCAGGCCTCGATGTTGCTGGCGCCGACGTAGAGCACCTTGCCCGCGCGCACGAGATCGTCGAGGGCGCGTACGGTCTCCTCGAGCCGCGTGTCGGGATCCGGCTCGTGGATGAGGTACATGTCGAGCCGGTCCGTCTGCAGGCGGGCGAGGCTCGCCTCGACCTGCCGCAGGATGTGGCGCCGCGAGAGCCCGCGGTCGTTCGGGCCGGGGCCCACGGGGTTGAAGACCTTCGAGCTGAGGAGCAGCCCGTCGCGAACGTCCGCGCCCTTCTGCTTCAGCCAGCGGCCGATGAAGGCCTCGCTGCGGCCGCCGCCGTAGGCGTCGGCCGTGTCGAAGAAGTTGATGCCGGCGTCCCAGGCGCGATCCATGAGGGCGAAGGCCTCCTGCTCGCTGTCGCCCATGCCGTAGAACGCGGGTGCGGAGCCGATGCCTCCGAAGTTGCCGCAGCCGAGCCCCAGCCGGGAGATCTTGAGGCCGGTCGTTCCGAGCCGTCTGTACTCCATCGTCGTCCTCGCTCCGCAGGCGGCGCGCCCGCCAGGTATAACATGAGGCCTTCGAATCTCAGGAGGCGGGATGCCCAGGTTTCTCGCGAGAGCCGCGTGTCTTGTAGCGGCGCTGGCCGCCGCGACATCGGCCCGTCCGGCCTGCGCTGTGGGGACGGAGAGGCCGACTACGGTGCTCGACAACGCCCGTGTCCGCGTGCTGAGGGTGAAGAGCGCGGCCGCTGTCTCTTCCCACCCGGCGGCCGTCGTCGTGCCGCTCGCGGATGGTCCGACCACGAAGGCGGGGGAGGCGTACTGGTCCGGGGATCGTGCGGGACGACAGGAGGGCGGGGGAGACCTCCTCATCGTCGAACCGAAAGAAGCGACACCTGCGGCCGGACCTTCGGGTCCGGCGCCCGTCGAGGCCGGGGCGCGGCCGGGCCAGCAGCCGTTCACCGGGATGAGCTTCCGTCCGCTCTTCGAGAACGATCGCGTCTCCGTCATCCGAGCCCGCATGGACGTGGGTGCGGTCGAGGGCTTCCACACGCACGCTTCCGACGTCGTCGTCGTGTATCTCTCCGCGGGTGCGATCGAGGATACGGCGGACGGGAAGACGAAGACGAACCGTTCACGGCCCGGCGACGTCGAGTTCGAGCCGCGCGGGTCGAGCCATTCCGCCCGCAACGTCGGTCACGCGATCGAAGCCGTCCTCGTCGTCCTCAAGCCTTGAAGACGACATGACCGTCCCCTTGGGCGACGCTGGGACGGCCAGCCGCTCCCGCGGCCTCCTCCGCGTCCTCGGTACCGGTTTCGGTCTGGCCGTGATCGTGGGCAGCACTCTCGGGATCGGCATCCTGCGCACGCCCGGCCTCGTCGCCGCGCAGCTCTCGTCGCGGACGGGCATCCTGACGGTGTGGCTCGTGGGTGGGCTCTACACGCTGATCGGGTCGATCTGCCTCACGGAGCTCGGGACGATGCTGCCCGCGGCCGGCGGCTACTACGTCTATGCCCGGCGCGCGTTCGGCGACTGGATTGGGTTCGCCGTGGGCTGGACGGACTGGCTGACCTATTGCGCGGTGCTCGGCTACGTCTCGATCGCGATCGGCGAGTTCTCGGCCGTCCTCGTGCCCGCGCTTCAGCCCGTGCTCAAGCTCGTCGCGGTCGCCGTGCTGCTCTCCTTCGCCGCGTTGCACTGGGCGGGGATCCGCGTCAGCAGCCGCTTTCAGGAGATCACGACGGCCGTCAAGTTCCTGGCCTTCCTCGCCCTGGTCGCGGCCTGCTTCGCCCACGCGCTCGCCGCACCCGCGGGCGGCGCGCCCCCTGCCGGTCCGTCTCTCGGAGGCTCGCTCGCGGGCCTCGTCATCGCGCTCCAGTCCGTCGCGATCACGTATGGCGGCTGGCAGAGCGCGCTGTATTTCACCGAGGAAGACCGCGACCCGCGTCGCAACCTGCCGCGGTCGATGATCGGCGGCGTGCTTTCGGTGATCGTCGTCTATGTCCTCGTCAACGTCGCGCTCCTGGCCGTCCTGCCCATCCCGGCGCTGGCGGGCTCGACGCTGCCCGCGGCCGAGGCCGCGCGCGTCATCTTCGGAAACCGCGGTGGGACGCTCATCACGCTGCTCTCGCTCGTCTCGCTGCCGCCGCTCATCAACGCCATCCTGATGATCGCCACCCGCATCCTCTTCGCCATGGGCCGCGACGGCCTCGTGTGGCGGGGCGCGGCCGCGGTCAACCCGCGCGGGACGCCGGGGGCGGCCACGCTGGTGACGACGGCCGTCGCGGTCGTGCTCGTCCTGAGCGGCACCTTCCAGAACCTCGTGGCCGTGGCTTCGTTCTTCTTGGCGGCGAACTATTGCGCGTGCTGCCTCGCGCTCGTCGTGCTCCGCCGCCGCGAGCCGCATCTCGAGCGGCCCTTCCGAGCCTGGGGCTATCCGGCGACGGCGGTGATCGTCCTCGCCGGAGCCACGGCGTTCCTGGTCGGCGTCCTGCTCGGGGACACGTGGACGGCGCTGCTGGGAGTGGGCCTGCTCGCGGCCGGCCTGCTCGGCCGAACGCTGCTGCGGCCGAAGACGGCCGCCGCCACGGCATCCGCCTCTACCGCTCGCTGATCACGCGCCCGAGCTCGCTCGCGCGGGCCAGACGGTCGAACGTGCCGTACAGCGCGGCGGAAACGTCCCTGATCGCGCTCTCGCCGTCGGCGTCGCGGCGGAGGTACGTCGTCATGATCGCCGCCACGTACGGGCGGCTCGCGAGATCGACATGGGCCGCCTCGCAGCGGACGCCCTCAAGGCCTCCCCATTTGGCTACGGCCTTCATGGTCTCGGGTTGAGGAGGAGGGTCCGGAGATCGTTCGCCCGTTCGGTCGAGAGGCCGGTCCCGCGGTAGACGGCCTCGACGAGGCTCGCGATCTCGGCTGGCGTCGGGACGTTCTCGTCGCCCCGCCGCGCGGCCTCGAGGTCCATCATCGGGCGCCGGAGGCGTGTCCCCGACAGGTGAAGGGCGTCAAGGCGCTTGTTTACGGCGTCGCAGTCGACGCGGCGGATGGGGACGTTCGCGGCCTCGTTGTCCGACCAGCCCATCATGAGCGCGGCCACCGTCTGCCGACCCAACATCACGACCTGGTGCGGGACGCACGATCGACGCGGCGAACGAGGCCGCGCTCGTCAAGCTCTGCGGCTCCACCTACGTGGATCGTTGAGGGCAGCGCAGCGTCGCGCTGCTACCCGTCATAGCCAAGGATGTCCCGCGGCGGCGACGACCGACCGGAGCCACGCGGCTGCCTGCGGATCGCCGCTCCAGAGGGCGGGTCCGATCGGCGATCCGAGGAAGAGAAGCCATCCTGCGTCGCACCGCTGACGTGCCGCCACCGCCAGAGATCCGAGGCGGCCGATGGTCTCACCGCCCCGAACCACGACGACGGTCGAGAAGTCACGGACCCTTGCGGCCGCCGGCCAGTACAGATCGATGAACGCGGGCCTCGATGCCTCGCTCCAGGGGTCGGCCGGCGGCTCGATCGTCAGGCCGAAGGCGGACCGGAGACCATGGCGCTGCGCGGCGAACGCCGTCGCGTCGCCGAAGCCCGCCGCTGATTCGAAGAGCGCGATCGATCCGCCCCTGACGCGCGCGGGGAGCGAATCGTCCCATCCCACCGCACCGGGCACGACGAGCAGCCGTGGCTCGTCGGCATGCACGAGCGCCGCGTCGTAGCCTGCCCTCGACTCGCCGAGGACGCACTCGACGCCTCTTTCCGCCGCCCGCGGCTCGCGGGTTCGCGCGAGGCCGACGAGCGGCGCCACGCCGGCGGCTGCGAGGAAGCCGCGGCGCGAGATCCGCATTCCCTACAGCCGTCCTTCGATGAAGCGGTCGATGGCGGCTGCGGTGTCGTGGAACTGCTGGTCGCGGGCGAAGCGGTAGCGCGCCTCCATCTCGGCGATGAGCCAGCCGTCGTAGCCGACCTTCTGGAAGGCCTCCCGGATCGCCTTCCAGTTGTTGTCGCCGAGGAAGAGGTTGGTGTAGACACTCTCTTCGCCGCAGCGGCCGCGGTGACGAAGGACGTCCTTGACGTGGACGCGGGTGATGCGCGGGCCGTGTATCTCGATCCACTGCTCGGGAAAGCCGGTATCGTGGATGTTCCCGACGTCGAGGTGCAGCCCGACCCAGGGGCTCCCCACGTCGTCCAGAAAGAGCTTGAACTCCCGCGGGCTCATGAGGAAGCGCTGCTCCGAGCAGCAGTTCTCGCAGCCGATCTTTACCTTAGCTGCCGCCGCCCTCTCGGCCAGCTTCCGGAGCGCCTCGACGGTGCGCGGATAGACCTCCTGGTACGGAGTCTCCTCGGTGACGATGCCCGCAACCACGAGGATCGCGTCCGTGCCGAGCAGACGGGCTGTCTCGATCTGGCGCGTGATGTGGCGGAGCGCCTGCTCACGCACACGCGGATCGCGCGAGGAGATAGGACGGTCCCAGTCGAGCGAGTTCGAGACGTTTGACACCACGAGACCCGCGTCTTCGATCTGGCGCCGAAGAGCCTTTACGTCGGCGTCGGAGGTCTCCACATGGAACCAGGGCTTGGCCCCGAGCCAGAGCTCGATCCCGTCGTAGCCCGCCTTCTTCACGACGGCGAGCCCCTCACCGAAGCTCCACTCCTTCGGGAACATGTTGTCGCCGATCGATTTCTTCATGCGAGCGCCCTCAGGCTGGCGTCGATCAGGCTCTGGGTGCCAGCGTAGGGCTCGCCCGCTCCCTCCCACTCCATCGAGAAGTAGCCGCGATAACCCGCGGCCTTCGCGATGGCGAACGTCTTCGCGACGTCGACGCGATACACCTTCTTCCCGTCGACCTCGGAGTCCTTCACGTGGCTGATCCCGTGCGCGTGCTCGAACATGGCCTTCACCGCCTCGTAGTTGTAGGCCTCCCCCTTGCCGAGGAGCATGGAGTTGCAGAAGTCGGGAAGGCCCCGGAGCCAGGGATGCGCCGCCCGGGTCATCACGTCCACGAGGAAGAAGGCCTCCTCGGTCTCGGGATCGTCGTTCTCAAGGTGGATGACGACCCCGCGCGTCGCTCCGTAGTCGGCCACGGCCCGGAGGCTCTCGGCGGCGCGGGCGGCGTCAGGCTTCGTCCCCTTGCTTCCCTCGATATGGGTGCGGATGCTCGGGGAGCCGAGGGCTACGGCAACATCCACCCATCGCTTCGCGCTGGACACCGCGAGGGCGCGACCCGCAGGGTCGGGATCGTAGAAGCTCGCCTCCGCCCCCACCGGGATGTTGACCACGTGCATCCTGAGCTTGTCGAGGACCGTGCGGAGCTTCTCGAGATACGCCGGGTCGGTGGTGGGGAAGTGGTTATCGAGCGGCTCGATGCCGGCGAGGCCGTATCGATCCGCCACCATCTTCGGGAAATCGAGGAGGGGGAGCGATCTTTTCTTCGGGTCCACGAACTGGCGGAAAGGGTAGCTGGCCACCGCCAGGCGCGCCCGGGGCTCGGAGGGGAAGGGCGTGTCGGGTGCGTGGGGCGCATCAGCAGCGGCTCGGCGCGGCCCCGCCGCGATGGCTCCGACACCCAGGAGCGAGGTTCCGATGAAGCTTCGGCGGTTCATCCGGTCCTCCCGCGCCGGCATTATGCACTCCTCAGCTACCTGAGCCCTCGGGCAGGCGGGAGAGAGCAACTCCGGCGAGACCCGGCCGCGTAGCGTACCGCCGAATGACCGGAGCGCCATTCCTCGGCAATCGGATGCGCGACTGGCGTGACAAGCTGCGCACGACGCTACCGGCCCTCGTCGGCCTCGTTCTGTTCGGGGCCGCGCTCATCGTCCTGCGGCGGAGGCTGTAGACGATGACCTGGCGCGCGCTCACCCGGAACGTGCTTGCCGTCCCGCGCGCTCGGCTCGTCGCGGCGTTCGTGTTCACGGCGCTCAACTACTTGGCCATGGTCGGCTAGGACCTACTCGCCTTCGCGTACATCGGAAGGGCCGTGTCCCGCCGGCGCATCGCCTTCGCCTCGTTCATCGCCTACGCGATCGCCGACAACGTCGGCTTGGCGATGTTCTCCGGGGCCTCGGTGCGCTACCGCTTCTTCACGCGTTGGGGAGTCACCGGCGAGGCCTATCGGTCATCGGTTCAGCCACGTCGACGTCCGCGACATCGCGCGCGTCGGCGCGCGCGCTCTCACCGAGGGCGGCCACGAAGGCAAGGCGTACGACATCACCGGTCCCCGGGCTATCAGCTACGCGGAGGCGGCGGAGACGCTTTTCGGCCGTCCTGGGCCGGAAGATCACGTACGTCCCCGTATCGGACGAGGACGCGCGTAAGGCCATGCTGGCCAGCGGCATGCCCGATTTCTACGCGGACTATGTCGTCGACCTCAACCGCTTCTACCGCACGGGCGCTGTGGCGCGGCTGACCGGCGACGTCAAGGCCGTCACGGGTCACGATCCGATTCCGTTCGAGCAGTTCGCGCGGGATCACGGCGCGGCGTTCCGCTGAACCGCTCCTCTGACTCCGCGGTCCGGCTCGTCGCCTCCCGGAGGCGCTCGACTAGCGCGAGCGTCTCGCGCCAGCGCTT
>JBKPBQ010000589.1:0-4846 GCA_046726955.1 Acidobacteriota bacterium | reverse complement strand
CCCGCGGGCGGCCAAGAAGGCGCACATCGAGTACCACCTCGACAAGGGCGAGCTCACGAAGTAGGAGGACGGAATGAAGTACCTGCCCAACATCCTCAAGCACCTGCGCAGGAACTGGATCCGCACCCTGAGCACGGTGGCGGCCATGGGCCTCTGCATCTTCCTCTTCTGCCCGCTGCAGTCGGTCCTCTACGCCGTGAACGCGCTGCTCGCGAGCTCCAGCGCGAACCGGCTGGTCACGCGCCACGCCGTGAGCCTCGTCTTCGCCCTGCCCCTCTCGTACGAGAACCGCATCCTGGGCGTGCCCGGGGTCAAGCGCGTGGCCATCAGCTCCTGGTTCGGGGGCTCGCTGCCGGCGAAGAAGGAGGGCAAGGCCGATACGGACAGCTCCTCCACCACGGACTGGAGCAACTTCTTCCCGAACATGGCGGTGGAGGCCGAGCCGTTCCTCGCGATGTATCCCGAGTACCAGCTGCCGCCCGACCAGTACAAGGCCTTCCTGGAGGACCAGCGCGGCTGCCTGATCGGCCGCAAGCTCGCGAGCAAGTTCGGCTGGAAGATCGGCGACACCTTCTTCCTGGAGAGCTTCATCCCGCCCTACCGCAAGCCGGACGGACCCTTCGAGTTCGTGGTTCGGGGCATCCTCGACGCCGATTCCCGCTATCCCAACGCCGACCTGAACAACATGTACTTCCAGTACAAGTACTTCTACGAGGGGACGGGGCGGCGGGTCGCGGCGGGGACCTACTACATCGAGATCGACGACCCCGACCAGGCAGGGGTCGTGAGCAAGAGGATCGACGACCTCTTCGCGAACAGCGACGCCCAGACCCACACCGAGACGGAGAAGGCCTTCCAGGCCGGCTTCATCTCGATGGCGGGGAACCTCGCCCTCCTCCTCAACACCATCGGCCCCGCGGTGGCCTTCACGATTCTCCTCGTGACCGCGAACACGATGAGCATGGCCATCCGCGAGCGTCGGACGGAGATCGCCGTCCTCAAGACGCTCGGCTTCTCCAGCAGTCGAGTCATGGGCCTCGTGGTGGCGGAGGCGGTCGTCCTCGGCGTGCTCGGCGGCCTCCTCGGGATCGGGGCGAGCCAGGGCATCATGTGGACGCTGACGCACGCCCCCGGGATCAAGGATGCGCTCGCGGGAATGGGTCTCACCAGCCTGCAGCTCCGGCCGCTCGTGGCCACCGTGGGCTTCGCGGTCGCCCTCGGCCTCGGCTTCCTCGCGGGGCTGGTGCCCGCGCTCAGCGCCTACCGCTCGCGCATCACCGACATGCTGAGGACGGTGTAGCCATGGCCCTTCCCCTCTCCTACAACGTCCGCAACGTCCGCGTGCGCTGGCAGGTGACGCTGCTCGCGATCGGCGGGATCGCCCTCGTGGTCGCGGTGTTCGCCGTGCTCATGTCCATGTCCGCGGGGTTCCAGGCCGCCCTTCGCTCCACGGGACGGCCCGACAACGCGATCATCGTGCAACGGGGCTCGGGCTCCGAGCTCACGTCTGCCGTCCCCCTTGACCAGAGGAGCCAGATCATCGTCGACGAGCGGGTGGCCAGGGGGGCCGACGGTCAGCCCCTCGCCTCCTGGGAATGGATCGTCGTCATCAACCTGCGGAAGCTCGACGGGTCGCCCACGAACGTGACGCTCCGGGCGGTGACCCCCCGGGCCTTCGACGTGCGCGGGGGGGTCAAGGTCACCGAGGGCCGGACCTTCACTCCCGGTCTCGACGAGGTGATCGTCGGCCGGAAGCTCACCACGCGCATCGAGGGCCTGCGGATCGGACAGTCGGTCAAGTACCAGACGAAGGAGTTCAAGATCGTCGGCCTCTTCGACTCGCAGGGGGGAGCGTTCGAGAGCGAGATCTGGGGCGACTTCGACACCTTCGGGGCGGTGTTCCGGCGGGGTGCGGGGAGCAACTCGCTGGTCGTCCGGATGAAGGACCCGGCCACGATCCCCGACCTCGACCGCTGGATCCGCGCCCAGCCCCAGATGCAGCTCCAGGCGCTGTCCGAGCGGAAGTACTACGAGGACCAGGCGGGCATACTCGCCTCCATCCTGCGGAACCTCGCGAGCTTCGTGGCCTTCATCATGGGCGTGGGCGCGGTGTTCGGGGCCATGAACACGATGTACGCGATCGTGGCCGCCCGCACCCGGGAGATCGGGACGCTGCGCGCGCTGGGCTTCTCGCGGCGCGCGATCCTCGTGTCCTTCCTCCTCGAGTCCGTCTTCCTGGCCGCGATCGGGGGGGCGATCGGGTGCCTGCTCGCCTTCCCCATGAACGGCTTCTCCACGGGCACGGGCCAGACCCAGAGCTTCAGCGAGATCGCGTTCTCGTTCCGGATCACCCCGCAGATCGTGGGGATCGGGATGGCATTCGCCGTGATCATGGGCATCGTGGGCGGCCTGCTCCCCGCCTTCCGGGGAGCCCGGCTGCCGATCACCACGGCCCTGCGCGAGGCCTGAGCTACGACGAGGGACACGGCCCTCGATCGACGATCTCCTTCACCTTCTCCTGGAACACCTCGACCCACCGGTCGACGTCGCGGCTCTCCTCGCTCGTCTTCTCGAACTCGACGAAGCCCGAGCCCTCGAAGAGGCCGCGGATCTGCCGCGATCTGAGGCGGCGCAGGCGATCCGCCGCCATCCTTCGGCCCGCCTCCGTGATCACCGCGTCGTCGAACGACGCGTGGTGGAGCATCGGCGACTGGATGCCGACCACGCACTTCTCGCTGTCCTTCCAGATCGGGGCGCTCCTCCAACCCTCGACGTCGAGCTTCGCCTCGCTGTGGGTAGCGACGTGCCCGGCGTGCCCGAACGTCGCGCCGACGTCGTCCATGTAGGCGAAGGGGTGGGTGCACCGGCCGTCCCCGTCCTGGGACCCGGGAAGGCAGATCAGGCGCTGGTTGTTGGGGCTGTTGTCCCAGTTGTTGAGGAAGACGGCGAGCAGCCGCAACGCGTCGCGCTCGGCTCGGCTGGCGCCCTCGCCGCCCGCCTGCGCCTCCTCCAGCTCGTCCCAACCCCATCCCTCCGCGTCGGGGGTCTCGATCGTCTTGCCTTCCGCCCAGTTCTCGACGGACACCTTCGGGAAGTCGACGTACGTGCCGTAGTCGAGCTTCAGCTTGAACTCTCCCGCGGCCGAGACCTCCCCGTACGCGCGCTCACAATCACGTCGGACGTCGGCGGACTTGTTAGACACGCACCGGAGGAGCGCCTCCGGATCGCGAGGGCAGCCGAAGCAGCGGAGCGTCTTCAGGTAGTACATGTGGTTCGCGCCCGCCCCCAGCGCGTGGAGGAGGCGGCTGGCCGCGACCTCGGCATGGATCTCGGCGTCGCGGCCGTACTTGACCTTCAGGACCTGGCCGCCGTCGAAGACGCAGAAGAACTTCGCCGTCGAGCCGCCGATCGGCCTGGGGACGAACTTGCAGAAAGCCTGGTCGCGGCTCGGCCCGAGGAACGGCGCGGGCGGGTTTCTGGCGAGGTCGCTCTTCTCGATCGGTCTTTCGGGCTTCGTCCAGAGTCGTGCGTGCGCGAGCGCTTCCTTCCGAAGCTGAGCGGCTTCGGCCGGCGGCAGCTTCAGCCGATAGTCGACCTCACGGGCCGCGAAATCGCCCGCGGGAAGGACCACGGGCAGGTCTTTGCCGGTGGCCACGGGCGAACCGGCGACGAG
Organism: Acidobacteriota bacterium; assembly: GCA_046726955.1. Lineage (GTDB taxonomy): Bacteria > Acidobacteriota > Vicinamibacteria > Fen-336 > Fen-336 > CAVPGH01. Next base: position 1,173 of record JBKPBQ010000589.1, on the reverse strand, counting down.
CACCGTGGCGGCGACTGCGGCCAGTCGTCGTCTATCCATCGGCCCCCTCCCGACGGGGAAGAAGCAAGACCCTGGCCAGGCGTCGAGGAAGCGATTCGCGCCCGGGGGGCGAGCCGAGGAACAATCTCGTCAGCGGGATCAGGGGCGCGCGCGGACGTGCCGCCCCGTGGATCCTTGTAGAGATTGCACGACCTCCCGGAGCCGCCTGTAGCGATGGGCGCCGTCAGCGACCGCTCGGGCGCCGCTCGCGGCGCCCTCGCCAGCTTGCAGCGAGCCGACGCTCGGCTCCTCCTGCTCGTGCTGGGCTTCGTCCTGTGTGCCTGGACGTTCGTCGGGATCGCTCACGCCGTGACGGGCGAGCGCGTCCAGCGCTTCGACGAGCGCTTCATCCTCGCACTTCGCCAGCCCGACGATCCGTCCGTGCCCAAGGGACCTCCCTGGCTGGACGTCGTGATGCACGACCTCACCACGCTCGGGAACGCGTCCGTGCTCGTCCTCTTCGTCCTGGGCGCGGCCGGGTTCCTGTACGTCCGCCGCCAGAAGAGAGCGCTCGCGCTGCTGTTCGGCGCGACGCTCAGCGGCCGGCTGCTCAACGAGCTGCTGAAGGTGCTCTTCGACCGCCCGCGTCCGGATCCAGCTCTCTGGCTGACCCAGGTCCGGTCACCGAGCTTCCCCAGCGGCCACGCGATGGACTCGGCCATCGTCTATCTCACGCTCGCCGCGATCCTCGCCCGGCTCGTCCAGCCGTCGGCGCGCAAGCTGGGCGTCCTGGGTCTGGCCTTGCTGCTGAGCCTCCTCGTCGGCGTGAGCCGCGTCTACCTCGGCGTCCACTATCCCACCGATGTCCTGGCGGGCTGGACGGCCGGGCTCGCCTGGGCCGTCCTGTGCTGGCTCGTCGCCAGCTATCTCCAGGAACGCGGGTCCGTGGAGAGAGCGAAGTAGGCTCGGGCCTAAGAGGTGCAGTCAACGGCCGACGCGGAGCCGAGGTCTCCGCCGCACGTCACCTTCACCACGGGCAGGGACACGTGCGACGGGTACTTCGCCGACCGGTATATCCGGTGCGTGGCGGAGCGGAAGTCTGTCTCCTTCGCCAGGAAGATGTTCGGCACGAAAGTCTGGGGGTTTCGGTCGATGATCGGGAACCAGGTGCTCTGCACCTGGACCATTACGCGG
>JBKPBQ010000588.1:0-8196 GCA_046726955.1 Acidobacteriota bacterium | reverse complement strand
GGCCAGTCGTCGGCCCACGCCACGGACGCGAGCAGGTACAGCAATGCCGCGACGAGAGTCCTCATGCATTCCCCCGGCCGAGCTGCACTGGATCGAAAGGCGATGACGGAGGGTACGCGGAGCGCGCGAGTGATGTCAATGAGGAGTCGGCACTCCCGACGGCGCGGAGGCGATGAGATTGCCCACACGCGCCGAACCGCTCCTACGTTACTTTGCTACCCATCCCGGGCTGGGTCGCCTCGGCCGGCGATTAGAATCCGGCCATGACGAAAGGCATCATCGGTCCGGCGCTACCCGTGGCGCTCGGTGTCGTCCTCATCGCAGCCGCCGGGCGGGCGGAGAACGAGGCGGCCGCCAGCGACCGCTACGCGATCCCCGGCCTCCAGAAGCCGGCGACCGTCCGGATCGACGAGTGGGGCGTCTCGCACGTCGAGGCCGAGACCCTCTACGACGCCTTCGTCGCCCAGGGGTTCGTGGCCGCGCGCGACCGGCTGTGGCAGATGGATCTCTGGAGGAAGCGCGGGCTCGGGGAGATGGCCAGGGACCTCGGGCCCGCGTTCGCCGAGGGCGACGCCATGGCGCGGGCCGTCCTCTACCGCGGCGACATGTACCGCGAATGGCTGGCCTACGGGTCCGACGCCAAGCGCGTCGCCGAGAGCTTCGTCGCGGGCGTGAATGCTTTCGTCGCGGAGACGGAGCGCGATCCCGCGAAGCTCCCCGAGGAGTTCCGCATCCTCGGCTACAAGCCGGCCCGCTGGAAGGCGGAGGACGTGGTGCGGATCCGGCACCACGGCCTGACGCTGAACTTCGATTCCGAGGTGGCGCGGGCCGACCTCTACTGCCGCTTCGGAAGCGACGGAGAGAAGAGCATGGGTCGCCGAGCGGACTGGCTCCGGCGCGAGCTCGATCCGCCCGATCCGCCGGTCCTGGCCGACGGCTTCGACCCGTGCTCGATCCCGGCGGTGGCGCTCCAGCACGCCTACGACATCGCCACCGCCACGCCGCGCTTCACCCGCGAGACGACCGCCGCGGGATCGGACGACACGTCGCCGATGATGGCGAGCTACGGACCCAGCCGAGACGGCCGCGACGCCCCCTTCGCTTTCGGCTCGAACAACTGGACGATCGCGCCCTCGCGCACGACCACTGGCCGTCCCATCCTCGCCAACGACCCGCACCGCGCGCACGGCGCGCCCAGCCTCCGCTACCTCGTCCATCTCCGCGCGCCCGGTCTCGACGTGATCGGCGCCGGCGAGCCCTTTCTCCCCGGCCTGTCGATCGGGCACAACCAGGACATCGCGTTCGGCCTCACGCGCTTCTACATCGACCAGGAAGACCTCTACGTCTACGAGACGAACCCCGAGAACCCGGACGAGTACCGCTATCGCGGCCGGTGGGAGCCCATGACCGTCGTGGCGGAGGAGATCGCGGTCAAGGGCGAGAAGGCCCGCCGCGTCGAGCTGCGCTTCACGCGACACGGGCCGGTGCTCCAGCAGGACGCGAAGAGCCATCGAGCGTTCGCGCTGCGCGCGGCCTGGCTCGACGCGGGAATGGCCCCCTACTTCGGGTCGATCGAGTACATGCGCGCCCGCACCTGGGAGGAGTTCGAGGCGGCCATGAACCGCTGGGGCGCCCCCGGGGAGAACCAGGTCTACGCCGACCGCACCGGCGGCATCGGCTGGATCCCGGCCGGCCTCACGCCGATCCGCCCGAACTGGGACGGCCTCACGCCGGTTCCCGGCGACGGACGTTACGAGTGGGCGGGCTACCGCGATCGCGACGAGCTGCCCTCGGAGCACGACCCGAAGAGGGGCTTCGTCGTGACGGCGAACGAGAACAACATTCCCGCCGACCACTCGGCAAGGAAGAGGAGCATCGGGTCGGAATGGAGCGACGCCGCGCGCTCCCAGCGGCTCAAGGGGCTCTTCGCGGAGGGCAAGCGCCTGGCTCTCGCGGACTCGCTCGCCTGGCAGAACGACACGGTCTCGATGCACGCCCGCCGACTCGTGAAGCTCCTCGGCTCGCTCTCCTCGGCCGACCCGACCGTCGCTCGCGCGCTCGAGCTGCTGCGAGCGTGGGACGGGAACGAGACCGCGGACAGCGCGGCCGCGGCGATCTACGAGGTCTGGTTCACGAACCACCTCCGGGCGGCGGTGGTTAAGCAGGCGCTGCCGGAGGCGGCCGCCGCCGCGGTGGGCAGCGGTGACGCGAGCCAGGTGCTGCGCGTGCTCGAGAAGCCCGAGGGATGGATGACCGCGGAAGCCCGCGACCGCACGATGCTCGAGTCGCTTGCGACAGCCCTCCGCGAGATCGAGGGCCGGCTGGGGCCGGACGCCTCGCGCTGGACGTGGGGCGCTTTGCATCGGGCGGTCTTCGCGCATCCGCTGTCGGCGGTCGTGGACGAGAAGACGCGCGCACGCCTCGAGGTCGGCGACTGGCCGATCGGCGGCTCGGGCTTCACGCCGATGAGCACCGGCTACCGCACGAGCGACTACCGGATGACGTCGGGTGCGTCGTTCAGGATGGTGCTCGACGTCGGCGACTGGGACGATTCGCGGGCGGTCAACACGCCGGGCCAGTCCGGCGATCCGTCCAGCCCGCACTACCGCGACCTCGCCCCGCTCTGGGCCCGAGGCGAATACTTCCCGCTCGTCTACTCAGCGCAGGCCGTCGCGGCCGCTACCCGCCGCGTCCTTCGCCTGGAGCCAGCCGCCGTCGCCGGTCATCTCCCAACGAATGAGTGACACGGGCACGACACCCGCGGCGAAGAACTCGTCGAGGAAGCCCTTCATCGCGAACGAATCGCCCTGCCGTCGCGCGCGCTCGGCGATGAGGCTCTCGATGAGCGCCTTGCCCGTGAGGTAGCAGCTCCCGTAGCCCGGCTGCTGCACGTAGAGGTGCTGCTCGAACCAGACGAGCTCGCCGTCGGGACGGAACCAGCCGCGCGGCGTCGCCCCGCTCGCGAAGCGCACCGCCTCGTCGATCGTCCACTCGTTGCTGTGCTGGCGGAGCCCGGCGATGGCGCGGGCGGCTCGTTGGGCGACCATGATGTACACGAGCTCGCGGCTGCGCGGGCTGTCGTCGAAGAGGCCGGCGCCCATCGCGAGCTCCTCCATCGCGGTGGCGAAGCCCTCGGCCCGGCTGTCCCAGATGTTGTAGAGCGTGGGCACGCGGCGGATCGGGCTCGGGTGCGGCTCGCGGTCGAGCCGCGCCTTGTCGATCCAGTGCACCTGGTGGCAGCGCATGACCCGCGGGTCGCGCAGGTCCACCTGGTCGAAGAAGTCGCGCTCCTCGGGCGCCTTGAACGGCGAGATGCGGGCGCGGAGAGCGGGCGCGGCGTAGTCGGGAACGGTGAAGACGGACTTCTCGCGGAGGAAGCGCAGGAAGTCGTCGATCCCCTTCTCGGCGCGCGCCTGCCACTCGGCCGCGTTCGCGGGAGGCTCGAGCGCCGGCCGGCTGCGGTTGCGACCCTCTTCCAGCTTCAGGTAGGCCGTGGCGCGCGCGAGCTCGCGCTGCATCAGCAGAAGCTCGTCCTGCCAGGTCAGCGGGACGAGGTGGACGTTCCGGAGGTACCAGTCGTAGTTCTCCTTGCCGACGCCCGAGAGGCCCTTCTTGAGCGGGAGCTGCTGCTCCAGCCACGCCACGAACGCGTCCTCGGCCTGGCGCGCGCGATCGGCGTCGGGGGCGAGGTCGGGGTTGCGCGTGGCGAGGGTCTGCGCGAGCTTCGCGAGCTCGGCGCTCTGCGCCTTGTGGACGCGTATGCCCATCCGCCAGAGGTCGTGGGCGTCGCCCACGAGGTTGCCCTTCGCCTGCTCGAGGATCCGCGGGATCGCCTGAAGGCGGGCGCGGAAAGCGGGCGCGTCTTCCGCGGATAACGGGAACGTGAGTCGCCAGAGCTCGATCGCCCCCGCCATGACCGATCCCTCGCGCAACGGCGTGTCGCTCTCGGAGTCGACGAGGGGCGCGTAGAACGCGGGATCCCGCGTCCACGGCCGGAGCACGCGGTGGTCGAAGTCGAGGCCGTTCATCTCCGCCCGCACGAGCTCCGCGTCGATCCGCCAGGCGACCGGCCATGCCCGCGTGTCGATCGCCTCGAGCCGCGCCTGCAGCGCGGGGAGCCGCCGGTGCTGCTCCAGCATGGCCGCGGTGGTGTAGTCGGGCACGCCGTCGCGGAAGACCGGAGCCTGGAAGGCACGCCACTCCGTGAACAGCTTGACCAGGTCCTCGTGCCCCTTCGGAGGAGGGCCGACGGGAGCGGAGATGGCGTTCGGCCCCGGCATCAGGAGAACCACGAGGACGCCGGCCGTCGAACGGCCGCGCCTGCTCATCGAGACCTCCGGCGACGGAGTCTATCTCGGGTTGCGTCCTCGAACGCCACGAACCGCGTTCCTGGCCAAGGACCCGGCCCGCCCATTGGACCTTGGTCCAATGAGCGCGAGGTGTGGTCGCCCGCGCGAAGATCCTCTGTATGCTGTTCCCGGGGAAGAGGGAGTATCGTGTCGATGAGAAGCACGGCGACGCTCGCAGCGCTGGCGCTGGGATTGTCGATCCCGGGCGCCATCGCGGCCGACTGGCCGTCGGTCTACGGACCGAGAAGGGACAACACCTCCGAGCAGAAGGGCTTGCTACGGACGTGGCCGGCGGAAGGCCCGAAGTCCCTCTGGACCGTCCCGGTCGGAGCCGGTTTCGGCGGTCCAGCCGTTCGCGACGGCAAGGTCTATCTGCTCGACCGGGACGAAAAGGTCGGGGACAGCCTGCGGGTCTTCGACCTGTCGAGCGGGAAGGAGCTTTGGCACTTCGCATACGACGCGCCCGGCACCTTCATGTATCCCGGGTCGCGAACGACGCCGACCCTGGATGGAGACCGCGTCTACACGTGCGGACCGCTGGGGGACCTCTACTGCATCGACACGAAGACGCAGAAGCCGGCGTGGCACAAGAACATCTGGAAGGACTTCGGTGGCGGCGAGCTGCCCCGGTGGGCGATCACCCAGAATCCGCTGATCTACGGCGATCTCTTGATCGTGGCGCCGCAGACGTCGCAAGCGGGTGTGGTCGCCTACGACAAGCTGACGGGCGAGCTGAAGTGGAAGTCGGCTCCCCTCTCCGGAACGGCGGGATATGTGAGCCCGTCCATCGCCAAGGTCGGCGGAGAAGACCACCTGGTCATGGTCATGGCCAGCATCGGACGGGGCCGCACGGCCAGGGATGGCAGCGTGAGCGGCATCGACCCGCGGAGCGGAACAGTCCTCTGGACGTACACGAACTGGCAGTGCCCCATTCCCGTTCCCACGCCCGTGGACGCCGGCGAGGGACGATTGCTCATCACGGGTGCTTATGGCGCGGGCACGGCCATGATCAAGGTCCAGAAGAAGGAGGACGGCAGCTTCGGAGTCACTGAGCTCTACAAGAACCCCGACTTCGGATCCCACACCCAGCCTCCGATCCTCTACAAGGACCACTTCTACTCGCAGTACACGATCAACGAGCGGAGCGACGGGCTCGTCAGCATGAGCATGGACGGGAAGGTCACGTGGAAGACCGAGCAGCAGCCGCCGTTCGTTCGCGGCGGATCCATCCTGGCCGAGGGGCTGCTTCTGACCACCGACGGCAACACGAAGCTCTATCTCGTCGAGCCCGACCCGTCCGGATTCAAGCCGCTCGCCAGCGCCGAGCTGCTCGAGCCCGGCGACAACTGGGCTCCGCTCGCGCTCGTCGACGGCAAGCTGCTCGTGCGCGGCCAGAAGCAGCTCCGGTGTCTGCGCGTCGCGGAGTAGATCCATCGCCGCTCGGACTCGCCGTTCTTCGAACTGGAGGACCTACTCGCCACGCAGGGAGACCGCGGGGTCGATCGCCGCCGCCCGGCGCGCGGGGAGATAGCTCGCGGCGAGCGCGGCACCGGCGAGGAGGGCCGGGACGAGGAGGAACGTCAGCGGGTCCGCCTCCTGCACCTCGAAGAGCATCGAGTGCATGAGGCGCGTGAGCGCGAACGCCCCGGCCACGCCGAGAAGGACGCCGGGAAGCGCCATCGCCATTCCCCGGCGCATCACGAACGCGAGTACTCGCCGCGGCTCCGCCCCGAGGGCGAGACGGATGCCGAGCTCGCGCCTTCCCTGGCTGACCTGATACGCCATCACTCCGTACGTCCCGATGACGCCGAGCGTAAAAGCGAGGGCGGCAAAGAGGCTCAGCAGCAGCATCGCGAAGCGGCGGCGGGCCAGCGACTCGCTCACGCGGTCGGCCATCGTCCGCATCCCGTAGATGGGCAGGTCGGGATCGAGGGCGCGGACCTCACGAGTCACGGCCGAGGCGAGGGAGGCAGGGTCGCTGGCAGTGCGCACCGTGACGTTGAGCGCCCGCGTCGCGGCCTGGGCGTGGGAATGGTAGAGGGCGATGCGGGAGTCCGCGTCGAGGCGGTCCTGCTTGATCCGGCCCACGACTCCGACGACGGTGAGCCACGGCGAGTCCGACTTCGCGTCGACGCCTCCCGAGCGGACCCGCTTGCCGAGCGCGCTCTCCTCAGGCCACAGCTGGCGCGCGAACGCTTCGTCCACCACGATCACGCGGTCCTTGTCCCGCGTGTCGTGCTCGTCGAAGAGCCGGCCCTCGCGGAGCGGGATCTGCATGGCGCGGAAGTAGTCGCCGCCGACCACGCGGATGTCCGTGTTGATGAAGGCCTCGCCCGGCGCCGGCGTGCGCCCCTCCGCGGTGATCGGTCCCCACGCCATCATCTGGCTGAGGGGAAGGGCGGAGACACCGCCGGCGGCCTCGACTCCGGGCAATGCCGAGAGCCGCTCCCACAGCCGGCGATAGAGCTCGTAGACGGCCGGCGGGTCGCCGTATCTCCGGCCGGTCAGCGTCAGCTCGAAGGTCAGGACGTTCGCGGCGTTGAAGCCGGGAGGCACATCGAGGACGCGGGCGAAGCTGCGGACGAGGAGACCCGCCGCGACGAGCAGGACGACGGAGAGCGCGAGCTCCGCGGCCACGAGCAGCCGTCGCAGGCGGTTGCGGTGGGACCATCCCGCGCCCACGCCCGACGAGCCGCGCCGCCCCTCGGCGAGCGCTCCCGCGTGGTCCGGCAGTGAGAGCCGCCAGGCGGGAAGAAGGCCGAAGAGGAGAATCGAGAGAGCCGTAACCGCGGCGGTGAAGGCCACGACGCGGCCGTCCACCGCGACCTCGTGCAGGCGCGGCACGCTCGCCGAGCCGAAGACGGCGAGCGCGCGCACGCTCCAGGAGCAGAACGCGAGACCGAGCAGTCCCCCGCCGACGGCCAGGAGCGCCGACTCCGCGAGCAGCTCCCTCATGATCCGCCCCCGGCTCGCCCCGAGCGCCGAGCGTACGGCCACTTCCCTCTCGCGCGTGGCGGCCCGGGCGAGGAGAAGCAGCGCGACGTTCACGCAGGCGATGAGCAGGACGAAGGCCACGGCCGCGGAGAGCACGAGCACTGTGTGCCGCACGTCACCGACCACCTGCTGCTGCAGGGGCACGATGCTGAACGTGAGCCCACCGTTGGGCGGGTAGAACTCGGGGAACTCGCGGCGCAGCCGGGCCGTGATCCCGTCCATCTCCGCCTGGGCCCGGGCCACGGACACGCCCGGCTTCAGCTTGGCGAGGATGTTGTAGTCCTCGCGGTTGCGCACGCGCGCGGCCTCCGCGTCGAGGGGCAGGGACACCACGACGTCCGCGTGCTCGGCGAGGCCGAGCGTGGGCATGACCTCGCGGGGAACGTCGAAGCCCTTCTCGACCACCCCCACGATCTCGAAGGGCTGGCCGTTCAGGACGAGCGTCCGGCCCACGACGGCGGGATCGCCGCCGTAGCGGCGCATCCAGGTCGCGTGGCCGAGGACCGCGCTCCGCGTTCCCCCCGGGACGTCGTCCGCGGCCGTGAAGAGCCGGCCCGCCGCCGGCCGCGCCCCGAGCATCGAAAGGAAGTTCGAGGTGACCCGGAGCGTGCCCACCCGCTCGGGCTCCCCCGCTCCGGTCAAAGTGTCGTTCGCGCCGATCGCGAGGGCCACCTGCTCGAAGCCCGAGTGCCCGGCGCGGATGTCCGCGTACTGCGCGGTCGAGAACCAGTCCTCGAGGATGCCGATGCCCGGCGAGCGGTTCCAGAGGATGACGAGGCGGTCCGCGTCCGCGTAGGGCAGCGGGCGGAGGAGGAGCGCGCTCGCCACGCTGAAGACGGCGGCGTTCGCCCCC
>JBKPBQ010000587.1:0-10509 GCA_046726955.1 Acidobacteriota bacterium | reverse complement strand
TTGCAGGTCGTCGGCAGCGTCAGATGTGTATAAGAGACAGAGCCCTACCTCTCTGCGACCCGCATGCTGCGCACGGAAGGAAGCTTCCGTCCCTACCTCCAGGTGCGCGGCGGCCTGGCCCGGCTCCACCCGCGCAGCCACCTCTTCGACGAGAACCCGCTCCCCCCCAACTACGTGCTGGGCGACAGCACGACGAGGGCCGCGAACGGGTTCAGCGTCGGCGTCGTACCGGGCCTCGAGTGGAACCTCAATCGCAAGGTCGCCCTCGACCTGTCGGCAGCTTTCAGCTACTTCGACGTCGGCGAATACGACCTCAGTCCCGTCGGCCTTCCGCCCGCGAGCTCGGCTTCCACGTTCGAGGCCCGCTTGGGCGTGCGCTGGCATCCCGACAACGGCTACCCTTCGGGACCTCGCGAGAGCGTGCCCCAAGACAGCAAGCGCGACGCGTGGGGCGTAGCGCAGAACTACGGCTGGGCCGCGGCGGAGATGATCGGGATCAACTTGTTCTCGGCCGCGTTCAACGAGTACATGCGCGACGGCAACTTCAACCAGACGAGCCCGCGGAGCTGGTGGCAGAACATCAAGGAGGGCTTCACGTACGACGACAACGATTTCCGCACCAACCAGTTCCTTCACTCGTACAACGGCGGCGTGTACTTCAACTCCGCGCGCGCGAACGGCCTCGGATACTGGACCTCGGCGGCGTACGCGACGTTCGGCGCGTTCTTCTGGGAGTGCTGTGGTGAGACGCATCCCATGTCGTACAACGACATGATCGCGACGGCCGTGGGTGGAATGACTATGGGGGAGATGACCTACCGTCTCTCGTCGGAGATCCTGGACAACCAGGCGACGGGCGGGACGCGCTTCTTCAAGGAGCTCAGCGCCTTCGTCGTCGATCCCGTCCGCGGGCTGAACCGCCTCATCTCGGGCCGCAGCACCGCCAAGGACAAGAACCCCACGGACGACATGGACTGGCGTCCGCCCCACGGCAGCACCCTGTTCGGTCTGGGTGTGCGGGTCGTCGGCCAGGAGACCTTCGGACAGGACTCCAAGACCTACTTCAACCTGCTCCTCGATCACGCCTATGGCAACCCGTGGGACAACGATCGCCGGAAGCCGTTCGATTACATGGACATGACGCTGCAGCTCACCCCGGGGGAGAAGCAGCCCTTGACCATCTTGCGGATCCGCGGCGACCTCTGGCAGAAAGCCGCTCGGGGACGCGGAGAACCCGAACCACGTCTTCGCGATCAGCCAGTACTACGACTACATGAACAACAGCACGTGGGAGTTCGGGGGCCAGTCGCTGGCCGCCACCCTTCACTCGCGGTTCCGGCTGTCGAAGAAGGTCGGGCTCACGACCCGCGCCTCCGCGCTGTTCCTGAGCCTGGCGGCGGTGAACTCCGATTATGCGGACATCGCCCAGGTCGCCGACCGCGAGCGCCTCCGGGAATACGACTACGGACCCGGCATGGGCTTTCACGCCCTCGCGAACGTGCTCGTGTCGGGGCGGCCGATGGTGACCGTCCACTACCGCTTCAATTGGATCAACGTCTCCAACGGCTCGATCTACAGCCAGGGCCAGTCCGGCCTGGGCTCCAACGCCAACCACTACGTCCAATACGGGTTCGTACGGGGCTTCGTCCCGCTCTTCAGGAAGTGGGGCCTCGGCGCCGACGCCTTCGTCTTCCTCCGCAAGAGCCGTTATTCGGCGCCGGGCTTCCAGGACATCGACCAGAAGAACACCCGGCTGCGGATCTTCCTGGCCCGCAACACGGCTCGGTAGGCGGAGAGCGAAATGAAGGTTATGAAGGAGGCCGTGGCCATGATGAGCACCACGACCCGTTCATGGCGGCGACCGCTCGTCGTCGCCCCTCTTTGCGCCCTCGCCCTCGGTCAGGGGGCGGGCTGCTCGAACCCGGCCGGGCCCCCGACGACTCCCTGCACCATCGAGACGGTGTTCAGCGGCGAGAGCCAGATCCCGGCAAACACCTATATCGTCCAATCGATCACGACGCCCGTGACCGGCCGCCTCGCCGTCACGGTGGACTGGGTGCTCCGCACGAACATCGTCAGCACGGTGCTCGCGCAGGCGCCCTGCAGCGTCGACCAGTTCCTGGAGGATCGCTGCAACGTCATCTTGAACCTGTTCCCACCCCCGAAGCCCTTGACGGCTTCGACGTATTGGATGAACGCCGGCACCTACGACCTGATCCTCGGCAACTTCAGCCCCACCGCGGAAATCGCGTCCATGAGGGTGGTCTTGACCAGCACAGGCTGCCCGTCCCCCGGACAGGAGTAGGGGATCGGATTCGCCCGGCTTGCCGCCGCCGCCCGGTCTTTGGCTAGACGAACCAGCGCTCCTTCTTGCGCGCCGTCTCCCAGTCGCGCCGGGCCTTCTGGACCGTCTCGCTCGTCGAGACCTCCGCCGGCGGCACGTCCCACCACGACTCGTAGCCGCCGACGCGGGCCTCGCGGTCGGTCTCTATGGTGATGACGGTGGTGCGGCCCTGCTTACGGCCCTCGACCAGCGCCGCCTCGAGCTCGGCGATCGTACGCGTGGGGATCACGTGGGCGCCCAGGCTCTTCGCGTTGGCCGCGAAGTCCACGCGCAGCCGCGGCCCCGAGAGCTGGCCGTCCTCGCCGCGCTCGCGGTAGCGCGTCCCGAACCCTCCGGAGCCCAGTGACTCCGAGAGGCCGCCGATCGACCCGAAGCCCCCGTTGTCGATGAGGACGACCACGAGCTTCACGTTCTCTTGCAAGGCGGTCACGATCTCCTGCGACATCATGAGCCACGAGCCATCGCCGACCATGGCGAAGACCTCGCGGTCAGGAGCGGCCATCTTCACGCCCAGGGCCCCCGCGACCTCGTAGCCCATGCAGGAGTAGCCGTACTCGAGGTGGTAGCCCTTGGGATCGCGCGTGCGCCAGAGCTTGTGCAAATCGCCGGGGAGGCTGCCCGCGGCGCAGACGACGACGTCGCGCGGTCCGGCCGCCGCGTTCACGGCGCCGATCACCTCGCCCTGGCTGGGGGGCGGCCCGTGCCCGAGATCGTAGACGCGCTGGACCTCCGCGTCCCACTCGCGGTTGAAGCGCTGCGCGCGCTCGCGGTACGCCGACTCGACGGCGAATCCGCCGAGGGCTTCGGCGAGCGCCTGGAGCGCCGCTCGCGCGTCGCCCACGACGGGCAGGCCCGCGTGCTTGAACGCGTCGAACTCGCACACGTTGATGTTGACGAAGCGGACGCCTGGGTCCTGGAAAGCGGTCTTCGAGGCCGTGGTGAAGTCGGAGTAGCGCGTCCCCACGCCGATCACGAGGTCCGCCTCGCGGGCCATGATGTTGGCTCCCGGCGTTCCGGTAGTGCCGATCGCCCCCAGCGCCGATGGGTCGTCGAAGGGCAGGGCGCCCTTGCCGGCCTGCGTCTCGCCGACGGGGATCCCGGTCGCCTTCGTGAAGGCGCGGAGGGCCTCTGTGGCCTCGGAGTAGAGGACGCCGCCGCCCGCGACGACGAGCGGTCGCTTTGCGGCGCGGATCATCTCGACCGCGCGCGCTACCGCTTCGGGATCCGGACGCGGCCGGCGGATGTGCCACACACGCCGCCCAAAGTTCTCTTCCGGGAAGTCCCAGGCCTCGCTCTGCACGTCCTCGGGCAGGGCCAGCGTCACGGCCCCCGTGTCGGACGGGCTCGTGAGCACGCGCATCGCCTCCAGCAGGGATGTGACGAGCTGCTCCGGACGGTTGACGCGGTCCCAGAGCCGGCAGACCGGCTTGAACGCGTCGTTCACCGAGATGTCGGGAGTCGCCGGCGACTCGAGCTGCTGGAGCACCGGCGCGGCCTGCCGCGTGGCGAAGATGTCGCCGGGCAGGAGCAGCACGGGCACGCGGTTGATGGTCGCCCCCGCCGCGCCCGTGACCATGTTCGTCGCGCCGGGGCCGACGGAGGTCGTGCAGGCGAGAGTCGCCAGCCGGTTGGCCATCTTCGCGTAGCCCGCGGCCGTGTGGACCATCCCTTGCTCGTTCCGGCAGAGGTAGAAGGGAAGCCGGTCGCCCGCTTGCTGCAGGGCCTGGCCGATGCCGCCCACGTTGCCGTGGCCGAAGATCCCGAAGACGCCGGGAACGAAGCGGCGCTCGACACCGTCGCGCTCGGTGTGCTGCTGCGCGAGGAACTCGACGAGGGCCTGGGCCACGGTGAGGCGTCTCGTCTTCATCGCCGTGCTCCTCGGTCGGAGGTCAGCGGCACCCGCGGGTCCGGCTTCGTCCGGGTCCAGGCGTCGCGGACCCAATGGTGATCGGGATCGTCGCAAAACACCATCGAGCGCTTCTCTCCGGGGCCCGCGAGCACGTTGAGGTAGTACATGTCGTGGTCTGGCGTCGCGACGCAGGGGCCGTGGTAGCCGCGGGGCACGAGGAAGACGTCGCCGTCGCGGACGGTGACGGTGGCGTCGATGGCGCCGTCCTTCGTATACGTGCGGTGGAAGCCGAAGCCCTCGGGGCGGGCGATGCGGAAGTAGTAGATCTCCTCGAGGATCGCCTCGCCCTCGCGCTCCTCGTCGTGCTTGTGGGGCGGATACGAGGACCAATTGCCCGCGGGGGTCAAGAGCTCGACCGCGACCAGGCGGTCCGCCGGGAACGTCTCGGGCGAGCAGAAATTGTTGACCTGCCGCGTGGCGTCGCCCGCGCCGCGGATCTCGATCGGCACCTTCTCCGCGGGTCCGTAGGCGGGGGGCAGGCGCCGCCGGGCGCGCGCCGTCGGCAGCGCCATCTCCCCGCCGGCGCTGCTCGTGATGCGGACGCGCGCATCCCGGGGAACGTAGGCGAAGTCGGTCACGCGCGCGAAGACCGAAGCCCGGCCCTGAAGGTCGAACCGAGCGCCCTCGCACTCCACGACGCACGATCCGGCGAGGGGAAGCACGAGCATCTCGTCTCTGCCCGTCTCGAGCTCGCGCGCCTGCCCGGGAGCGAGACGGATCACGCGAAGGCCCGCGAAGGACCAGCCGGCGTTCTCCGGGGTCACGAGGACGGGATCGTCCCCGTCCGCCGCGCGTCCCGCGGGACGGAAGAGCGCGCGTCCGAGTTGCTTGGAACGTTCCACGTCGGCTAACCTAGCGATCTCGACCAAGGACTGTCAAGTGCCATCGCGGGGGCGCCGCGGGAAACCAACCATCACCGACGTGGCCCGCCGGGCCGGGGTGTCGAAGTCTCTCGTCTCCCTGGTCATGCGCGGGGCACGGCACGTCAGCCCGAAGCGGAGGGCGGCCGTGCAGGCGGCGGCGGCCGCGCTCGGCTACCGGCCGAACGCGATGGCGCGCGGGCTCGTGCAGCGCCGGACGGGGATCCTGGGCGTGCTCTCTTCCGACCTCCACAATCCGTTCTTCGCCGACGTGGTGGACGGGATCCACGAGCAGGCGGCCCGCGCGGGCTACCGCGTCCTCGTCACCACGGGTGGCCGCGATCCCGAGCGGGAGGACGCGGCGATCGAGACGCTGCTGCAGCTGCGGGTGGACGGTCTCATCCTCGCCGGCGTCCTCGTGGAGAGCCGGCTCATCGTGGACGCGAGCCGCGAGCTGCCCGTCGTGCTCGTCGGCCGCACCGCTCGCGCCCTCTCCCTCGACAGCGTGACGAACGACGACTGGGCGGGGGCGGTGGCCGCGGTTCGGCACTGCGCGTCGCTCGGTCACAAGTCGATCGCCCACGTGGACGGGGGCGTCGGCGCGGGCGCGGACGCGCGCCGCGGGGGCTACGAGGAGGCGATGCGCGACCTGCGGCTCGGCAAGTACCGCCTCGTCGCTTCCGGCTCCTTCACGGAGGAGGGAGGGCACAGCGGGGGGCTCGTCCTCCTCGAGAATCGACCGCGGCCCACCGCGATCTTCGCCGCCAACGATCTGGCTGCGATCGGCGTCCTGAACGCGATCGAGGAGCGCGGGCTTCGCGTGCCCGGCGACGTGTCGCTCGTCGGCTACGACAACACGTCGCTCGCCGCCCTCCGCCACCTCTCGCTCACGACCGTCCACCAGCCGCGGCTCGAGATGGGGCAGATGGCGGTCAGCATCCTCATGGAGAGGCTGGAGGAGGGGCGGACCCGTCCGCGACGGGCCGTGCTCTCGCCGAGCCTCGTCGTCCGCGGCACGACGGCGCCGCCTCCCGAGCGGGCGACGTCCTGAGGTCGTGTACTTACTTCGTCGTGGGGAATCCCAGGTCGGCGCCCCGGTGGCGCGGGTCGGGCCAGCGGCTCGTCACCACCTTGGGGCGCGTGTAGAAGCGCACGCCTTCCATTCCGTGGACGGACATGTCGCCGAAGAGGCTGTCCTTCCACCCTCCGAAGGAATAGAAGGCCATCGGCACCGGGATCGGGACGTTGATCCCGACCATCCCCACCTGGATCTCGTTCTGGAACTTGCGGGCGGCGCCGCCGTCGTTCGTGAAGACGGCCACTCCGTTCGCCCGGTGGTTCGAGTTCACGAGGTCGATCGCCTCGTCGTACGTCCCCGTGCGCACGACGGACAGCACCGGGCCGAAGATCTCGTCCTCGTAGAGCTTCATCCCCGGCTTCACGTGGTCGAACAGCGTGGGGCCGAGGAAGAAGCCGGCGGCCCGTCCCTCGACCTTCAGCTTTCGGCCGTCGTCGAGCAGCGACGCGCCCTCGCCGCTTCCGTTGTCCACGTAGGAGCGGACGCGGGCGAGGTGCTCGCCGGTCACGAGCGGCCCCATCTCGCTCCCCGCCTCGAGGCCGTCGCCCACGCGGATCTTCGCCAGGCGCTCGCGGACCTTCGGGATCAGCTTTTCCGCGGCGTTGCCCACGGTGAGGAGCACGGAGATCGCCATGCAGCGCTCGCCGGCGGAGCCGTAGGCGGCTCCCACCGCCGCGTCGGCGGCGAGGTCCATGTCCGCGTCGGGGAGGACGACCATGTGGTTCTTCGCGCCACCGAGAGCCTGTACGCGCTTGCCGTGCCGTGTCCCCGTCTCGTAGACGTACTTGGCGATGGGCGTCGAGCCCACGAAGCTCACCGCGGCCACGTCCGGGTGCTCGAGCAGGCGGTCGACCGTCACCTTGTCGCCGTGGACCACGTTGAAGACGCCCTTGGGGAGGCCGGCCTCGGCGAGGAGCTCGGCGGCGAGGTTGGCGGCGCTGGGATCGCGCTCCGACGGCTTGAGCACGAAGCAATTTCCGCAGGCGATCGCGATGGGGTACATCCACATCGGGACCATCGCCGGGAAGTTGAAGGGCGTGATCCCGGCGACCACACCCAGAGGCTGCCGGATGGAGTAGCTGTCCACCTGCTGCGAGACGTTCTCGGAGAACTCGCCCTTCACGAGGTGGGGGATCCCGCAGGCGAACTCGACGACCTCGAGGCCGCGCGCCACCTCGCCCTGGGCGTCCGTGAAGACCTTGCCGTGCTCCAGCGTGAGGATGCGGGCGAGCTCGTCGCTCCGCTTCACGAGCAGCTCACGGTAGGCGAGCATGATCTTGGCGCGCTTGCCGAGAGAGGTCTCGCGCCACTCCGCGAAAGCGTTCTTGGCGGCGGCGACCGCCCGGTCCACCGTGGCCACGTCCGCGTAGAGGACCTCGGCCCGGCGCTCTCCCGTCGCGGGGTTGTAGATGGGACCCCGGCGATCCCCACCGTCCGCGGGGGCGCCGTCGATCCAGTGACGGGTGACGGGGCCGCTTCCGGCGGGCTTCGGGGCCGCCTCCGTACGGTCGGTGGCAGTCGCCATGGGTCCCTCCTCGCTTCGCTTTCCGGCCGTGGCTTGACAGTCGGTTCGCTCGAATTCTAACTTACGCGCGCTGGAACGCTCCAGGCAAGAGTTTCCAGGGAGGCTCCAAGGCTCATGAAGCGCGATCGTCTCCTCGTCGGGGTGTGTCTCGCGCTCGCCGGCCTCGCGTGTCGTGACTCGTCGCCTGGGGCCGGACCGCGGATCGCCCTCGTGCTCAAGACGCCCAACAATCCCTTCTTCATCGATATGCAGCGGGGGGCGGAGGACGCGGCCGGCCGGCTCGGGGTGCGCCTCGTTGTGCAGTCGCCCGAGCGCGAGGTCGACGTGGAGAAGCAGATGCAGATCGTCGAGAACCTCGTGGAGACGGGAGTGTCCGCCCTCTGCATCGCGCCCGCGAGCTCGAAGGGCATCGTCCCCGCCCTCGCCAAGGCCAACGCGGCCCGCATCCCGATCGTGGTCGTGGACGACGAGGTGGATGCGGACGCGGCACGCGAGGCCGGGGTGCACACGGAGAGCTACGTGGGATCCGACAACGTCGAGGGAGGTCGGCTCGCGGGCCGTCACCTCGTGGAGGCGAGCGGGGGACGGGCCAAGGTCGCCGTGCTCGAAGGAATACCAGGGCATGAGACGGGCGACTCCCGCCTCCGCGGCTTCCGCGAGGCGATCCAGGGCGCGCCCGGCGTCGCGGTCGTGAGCTCGCAGACCGCGAACTGGGAGCGGGACCAGGGCTTCAACGTCTTCCAGAACATGCTGCAGGCCCATCCCGAGATCGACTCGGTCTTCGCCTGCAACGACATGATGGCGCTCGGGGCGGTGGAGGCGATCGCCGCCGCCGGGCGTACGGGCAAGGTGCGCGTGATCGGCTTCGACGCGGTGGACGACGCGCGGAAGGCCATCGAGGCGGGGACGATGGACGCCTCGATCGCGCAGTTCCCGTCGGAGATGGGCCGCATCGCGGTGGAGACGGCGGTGAAGCTCCTGTGGGGAGAGGCGGTGGCGGCGGACCAGCGCACGAAGATCGGGCTCGTGACCCGGAACTCGAGGTGACGATGAGCAGGGAAGCGACGCGGGCGGTGGCGGCGGAGTTCCTGGGGACTCTCGTCCTCATCACCCTGGGGACGGCGGTGGTGGCCCAGGTCGTCCTGAGCGGAGGCACGCACGGCGGGTATCTCTCGATCAACATCGGATGGGGGCTGGCTGTGACCATGGCCGTCTACGTTTCCGCGGGTGCCTCCGGCGCGCACCTCAATCCCGCTGTGACGCTCGCGCTCGCCGTCCACCGCGGGTTCCCATGGCCGCGCGTGCTGCCCTACTGGCTTGCGCAGCTCGCGGGGGCTTTCGCGGGAGCGACCCTGACCTTCCTGACGTATCGCGCCGCCTTCGACCACTTCGACGGCGGCGTGCGCCAGGTCGCCGGGGCGCACGGCACGGCGGGGATCTTCGCTACCTACCCGCAGGCGTTCCTCACGCTCGGCGGCGGCATGGTGGACCAGGTCGTGGGGACGGCGTTCCTGCTCGTCTGCGTGTTCGCTCTCGGAGACCCGCGCAACTTCGCGCCCGAGCCGCGGATCTCGCCGGTGCTCGTCGGCCTGGCCGTGGTGGTCATCGGCATGACCTTCGGCTTCAACGCCGGCTACGCGATCAACCCGGCCCGAGACCTCGGTCCGCGCCTCTTCACGCTCGTCGGAGGATGGGGCAGCGAGGTCTTCCGCGCGGGCGACGGCTGGTGGTGGGTACCGATCCTGGGTCCGCTCGTGGGAGGCGTCCTCGGAGGGTGGGTCTACGACGTGCTCATCGCCCGACGTCACCCGAAGGAGTGAGGACCGGAGTCGGGGCATGGACCTTCGGCTCGAAGTTCCTGCTCACCTGCACCGCAACTCGCCGACCGTGGCCGTGGATGGCTACGAGGAGACCGGCAGCGTCCTGATCGACCTGGCCACCCGGCGCCTGGGGATCACGACGCTCGCCGAGTCCGAGGTTCTGGACATCGGCTGCGGCGTCCGATTCGCCCAAACGATCGTGAATCGCCGCATCGCCATCAAGCGCTACACGGGGATCGAAGTTCATCGCCCGATCGTGGACTTCCTGTCGCAGAACCTGGAGCCGTTCGACTCGCGATTCCGGTTCGTCCACTGGGACGTTCGGCACGATCTCTTCAACAGTGGATCGTCCAGGGCGCTGGCGGACGAGACGAGCCTTCCCGTGGACTCGACGTTCGACGTCGTGTGGCTCTTCTCGGTCTTCACGCATCTCGACCTGTCGGACGCGCGTACCCTCCTGCGGCTCATCCGAAAGGTAATTCGACCCGAGGGCGGGCTGCTCTTCACGGCCTTCGTCGATCCGGACCTGGACGGATTCGAAGGAAGACGCCCGGGCCATCCTCTGGAAATGGTGGTTTTCGGAAGTAGGACCATGGACAGCCTGCTGCAAGAGACCGGCTGGGAGCTGCGCGCCTTTCATCCGGCAGGCGCTCGCCCGTTCCTCCAGCCCTGCTTTGTTTGCTCGCCCCGCGCCGACTCGGCAATTGCCTAGGACGGAAACCGACCGACGACCTCGTAGTGAGCCACGGTCCGGTCGTAGTCGACCATCAGGTCCCGGGCGACCGCAGGAACGACGGCGTCCTCGAGGCGATCGCCTGCGAACCCGCGTATGGCCTCGAGCGACTCCCACTCGGTGACGATCCTGAACTCCGTCCCTCCCGGAACGTCGCGTCGGAGGATCTGCGCACCACGAAATCCCGCGATCGAGGCGAGGCCGCGAAAAGTCTCATTCTGCAGGTGAGCGATGTAGTCC
>JBKPBQ010000586.1:0-6814 GCA_046726955.1 Acidobacteriota bacterium | reverse complement strand
ATACCGTTCCGCTCTCTCGGCAAGGCTGCCGACACGGAGAGCCGTTGCGAGGGTCGTGCCAGCTCGAACCGTTGACAGTCCGCCGCGCGCTGGACTAGGCTCCGTCACGTAAACGTCACAGCCCCCACCCATCGTCCTAGTCGCCGCGCGCCCCGCCCATGCGTGAGCCGATTCGAAGGGAGAGACCGATGCCGAGTTTCCTGAAAGCCCTGTCAGTCGTGGTGTGCATCGGGGTTTTGCTGGCCCTGCCCGCGGCACCGGCACGCGCCCAGGCGCATGCGGGAGGAACGATCCAGGGGACGGTCACCGACGAGTCCGGAGCCGTTCTGCCGGCGGTCTCCGTCTCGATCCGGAACCTCAAGACGGGCATCGTGCGCGAGACGCAGTCCGACTCCCTCGGCCTGTTCCGGGCCCCTCTCCTTCCCGTCGGCCTCTACGAGATCTCCGCGTCGCTCCAGGGCTTCGCCACGCTCAAGCGCAGCAACATCGAGCTGAACATCGGCCAGGTCATCGAGCTCACGCTTCCCCTCAAGGTCGCGGCGGCGGAGGAGACGGTGACCGTGGAGGCGGAGACGCCTCTCCTCGAGACCGACCGCTCCCAGCAGTCCAGCACCGTGAACGAGCGCGCGGTGAGCAACCTCCCGGTGAACGGGAGGAACTTCATCGACTTCGTGCTCACGACGCCGGGCGTCACGCGCGACACGCGCGCCGGCGACATCAGCTTCGCCGGGCAGCGGGGCACGCTCAACAGCCTGGTCATCGACGGCTCCGACAACAACAACACGTTCTTCGGGCAGACGCTCGGGCGCACGGGGTCCGGTCGCGCTCCCTACCAGTTCAGCCAGGACGCGGTGCAGGAGTTCCAGGTGAACCGTAACGCCTACTCCGCGGAGTACGGCCGCGCCGGGGGCGCGGTGATCAACGTGGTGACGAAGTCGGGGACGAACAACTTCCACGGGTCCGTCTTCGAGTTCTACCGGGACAAGGACCTGAACGCGAACAGCTACGTGAACAAGACGGCGACGCCCATCCGCGACCGCTCGCCCTACCACATCGACCAGTTCGGCGCGTCGCTGGGCGGCCCCATCGTCAAGGACAAGGCCTTCTTCTTCGCCTCCTACGACGGGCAACGCCGGGACATCCCGAACGACGTGGTGCTCACGCTGCCCGGGAACCTGCCCCCGGACCCCGACACCCAGGCCGGCCTCGCCACCATCCAGACCAAGACCGAGGACTACCAGCTCACGCGCAACCAGGACGTGTTCCTGGCCAAGGTGGACTGGCAGATCAACGCCCAGCACCGCCTGTCCGTCCGCTACAACCACCAGAACTTCACGGGCGGGAACAACGAGAACAGCGGGACGACGAACTCGATCGAGCACACCGGAGACGCGCTCGTGCAGACGCGCACGGCCACCGCCTCGCTCGCCTCGGTCTTCAACGCCCGGCTCTTCAACGAGCTGCGCTTCCAGGTCGCTCGGGACAAGGAGCCCGGCTTTGCGAACACCAACGACCCGGAGACGGTGGTGAGCCAGGGCGCGGCCGCCATCCTCACCTTCGGGCGAAACAACTTCTCGCCCCGCGAGACCACGATCAAGCGCTTCCAGGGCGCGGACATCGTGACCCTCGTGCAGGGAGCGCACTCCTTCAAGTTCGGCGCGGACGTGAACGTGGACCACATCCTGAACCTGTTCCCCGGCTTCTTCGGCGGCTCCTACCGGTTCATGAGCCTCGCCCAGTTCAACCGCGGGCTGCCCAACGGCCCCGGGGAGTTCTTCCAGCAGAACTTCGCGGGGGCCGGCACCACGGGGCCGGAGACGCACCCCGACATCTTCGAGCTCGCCTTCTTCGCGCAGGACGAGTGGCGCCTCAACAAGAACCTCACGCTCAACCTGGGCGTGCGCTACGACCTGCAGAAGTTCAAGCAGCCGGAGGTCCAGAACCCCGATCCCCAGCTCGCGGCGGCGGGGATCGACACGAGCTTCCTGAACACCGACGGGAACAACATCGCCCCCCGCGTGGGCTTGGCCTGGACGCCGGACTCGAAGACGGTGGTGCGCGGCGGCTACGGGCTGTTCTACGGGCGCACTCCCTCGATCATGGTGGGCACCGCGCACTCCAACAACGGGATCAACGTGATCTCCGTGCGGCTCACCGGCGCGCAGGTGCCGAAATACCCGAGCGTCTTCGCCGCGCCGCCCACCGGCGTGTCGGGAGCGGTCCCGAGCATCTTCTTCTTCGACCCGGACTACCAGAATCCGGAGGTGCACCAGGCGAGTGCCGGGATCGAGCGCCAGGTCGGGAGCGACTTCGTGGTGTCCGTCGGCTACATGTTCGTGGCGGGGCGGAAGCTCCAGCGCACGCGCGACTACAACATCGGCACGCCCGTGCCCACGAACATTCCCGTGCTCGGCGGAGGCACCGTGACGATCCAGCAGTTCCCGACGGTCCGGCCCTTCACGAACTTCGCGCGCATCCTGCGCTTCGAGAGCACCGCGGAGAGCAGGTACAACGGCCTCGCCGTCGAGATCCGCAAGCGATTCGCGGGGAAGGTGCAGGCGGCGCTCGCCTACACTCTCGGGAAGGTCACCGACACCAAGCCCGACGCGACCGCCGTCGTCCCCGGCAACGCGGGCGACGACGCGAAGTACGTCTCGAACCCCGCCGACTTCGAAGCGGACCGCGCGCCCGGCGACCTCGACCAGCGCCACCGCCTCGTGTTCAGCGGCTACTGGGACATGGACTACTTCAAGAGCTCCGGCAGCGTGACGCGGGCGCTCCTCGGGGGCTGGCAGCTCAGCTGGATCTCCACGATCGAGAGCGGCCTGCCCTACTCCGAGCGGATCACGGGCAGCGACGTCAACCGCGACCAGAACCCGAGCAACGACATCGTGCCCGGCTCCCGCAACAGCCAACGCCTGCCCACGCAGTACAACACGGACCTCCGGCTCGCCAAGCGGATCCCGCTCGGACCCCGGCTCCGGCTCGACTTCATCGGGGAAGCCTTCAACCTGTTCAACACCACGAACGTGACCGCCCAGCAGTCCGCCTTCTACAACTACAACGGCACGGCGCTCGTGCCCCAGCAGAACCTCTCGAACCCCCGGCTGAACTTCGGGGCGGACAGCGCGGCGACGCTGCTCTTCGAGCCGAACTCGCGCGTCGTGCAGCTTGCGGCTAAGCTGACCTTCTAGGCGACGACGGGGGGTCGCCGGCGGGACGAAGCTGAGGGCTCGCGATCTCGACGTCAACGGCATCCGCCTTCACGTGGAGGAGCGCGGGGCGGGGCTCGCCACCCCCGCCCTCCTCGCCCACGGGCTCGGGGGCAACCGCGAGGTCTGGAGCCGCGTCCTGGACGCATTCGTCCGCGACCGCCGGGTGGCAACGTACGACCTCCGCGGCCACGGGCTCTCCTCGCGCGACCTCGACGACTACTCGCTGGAGCGCCACGCCCGCGATCTCCTGGCCGTGCGCCGCGCGGTCTCGCCCGACGAGCCGCCCCACCTCGTGGCCGCCTCGCTGAGCGGGGTCGCCGCCCAGATCGTGGCCGCCGAGGAGCCGGGCGCCTTCCGCTCGCTCGTGCTCGTGGCCACGTGGGCGGCGGCCCGCGACACGCTCGACGGCGAAGCCCTCGCGCGCGCCGTGGCGGAGGCCCGCGA
The DNA here is from genome assembly GCA_046726955.1 of Acidobacteriota bacterium. GTDB lineage: Bacteria > Acidobacteriota > Vicinamibacteria > Fen-336 > Fen-336 > CAVPGH01. Next base: position 3,155 of record JBKPBQ010000586.1, on the reverse strand, counting down.
CGTCCGGAGCTTCTACCAGGACTTCCTGGCCAGCGTCGAGTCCCCGGACCGCGAGGAGATCGTGGAGCGCATCGCGGCGGTGGACCGCGGGGCGCTGGTGCAGGGGACGCGCGAGCTCTTCGCCTACGACGGCCGCCACCGTCTGGCCGCGATCGAGGTGCCCGTGCTCGTGGTCACGGGGGAGCGCGAGCGGTACTTCCCGGTGGAGGCGGGCCGCGAGCTCGGGGCGGGCCTTCCGCGCGGACGGTTCCTCTCGATCCCGGGAGCGGTGCACCACCCGCAGCGCCAGAACCCGGAAGCCTTCGCCGAGGCCGTGCGCGCGTTCTGGCGCGAGGTCGAGTCGAGCCCGAATCCGACCGCCTGAAAACAGGGGTATCCTGATCTCGTGACCACCGCGCCCATGGGCTTCCTGCGCGTTGCCGCGGCGAGCCCGCCCGTTTCCGTTGCCGATCCCGAGTGCAACGCGGAGCGCATCCTGGCCACCATCGTGAAGGCGCGCGAGCGCGACGCCCAGGTGCTCGTGCTGCCCGAGCTCGGCCTCACCGGCTACACCTGCGGCGACCTCTTCTTCAGCCTCACGACGCTCGTCGGAGGCGCCGAGAAGGCGCTGGAGAACGTGCTGCGCCAGACCCGCGACTCGCCGATGGTGCTGGCCATGGGCCTTCCCGTGGCCCACTCGGGGCGGCTCTTCAACGCGGCGGCCGTTCTCCAGTCGGGCAAGCTCCTCGGCGTCGTGCCCAAGACGTACCTGCCCGGCTACCAGGAGTACTACGAGGAGCGATGGTTCTCCTCGGCGCTGGAGTCGCGGCTCGCCGAGGTCCGGCTCTGCGGGTCCGCCGTTCCCTTCGGTACCGACCTGCTGTTCGCGCTCCCGGAGGATGCGGGGGTGACGCTCGCCGTCGAGATCTGCGAGGACCTCTGGGCGCCCGTGCCCCCGAGCAGCAGCCACGCGGTGGCCGGGGCCACCGTGATCCTGAACCTGTCCGCCTCCAACGAGACAGTGGCCAAGGCCGACTATCGCCGGGAGCTGGTGCGCCAGCAGTCGGGACGCACGCTCTCCGCCTACGCCTACGCGAACGCGGGCGTCCACGAGAGCACCACGGACCTCGTCTTCGACGGCCACCTGATGATCGCGGAGAACGCGGTGCTCCTTGCCGAGGGCGAGCGCTTCCGCCGGGAGGGCGACCTCATCGTAGCCGACGTGGACACGGAGCGGCTGCGCGTGGAGCGCGCGCGGCAGACCTCGTTCTCCGACGCGGCGGAGGCGCCGGGCCCCTACAGGCGGCTTCCCCTGCAGGCGATCCCGTCACCGCTGCCCGGCAAGCTCGCCCGCCCGCTCGACGCCCACCCCTTCGTCCCGTCGGATCCGGCGACGCTCGACGAGCGCTGCCGGGAGGTGTTCTCCATCCAGACCGCGGGGCTCGCCCGGCGGCTGGAGCACACGTCGCTCAAGCGGCCCGTCCTCGGGCTCTCCGGCGGCCTCGACTCGACGCTCGCCCTCCTCGTGTCCACGGGCACGCTCGACCTCCTGAAGCGCTCCCGCACCGACGTCCTCGCCGTCACCATGCCCGGCTTCGGCACGAGCGAGCGCACGCTGGTGAGCGCGCGCCGGCTCGCCGCCGCGCTGCGGGTGGAGCTGCGCGAGATCGACATCCGCGCCGCGTGCACGCGGCACATCCAGGACATCGGTCTCGACCCCGAGGACCGCTCGAGCGTCACCTACCAGAACCTCCAGGCCCGGGAGCGCACGCAGGTGCTCATGGACCTCGCGAACAAGGAGTCCGGGCTGGTGGTGGGCACGGGCGACCTCTCGGAGCTCGCCCTCGGCTTCTCGACCTTCGCCGGCGACCACATCGCGATGTACAACGTCAACGCGGGCGTGCCCAAGACGCTCGTGCGCCAGCTCGTGGCCTGGGTGGCCGACCACCAGTCGCAGCCGGTGGAGCGCGACGTCCTCAAGGAGGTGCTGGCGACGCCGGTCTCTCCCGAGCTCGTGCCCGCTGGGGCCGGCGGCAACCCCGGCCACCACACGGAGGAGATCATCGGTCCCTACGAGCTGCACGACTTCTTCCTCTACTGCATGCTTCGAATGGGCGCGGGGCCGCGGAAGATGCTGTTCCTCGCCGACCAGGCCTTCGGCGCGCGCTACGAGGCCTCCGAGCTGAAGCGGTGGCTACGGGTGTTCGTCACCCGCTTCTTCGACAACCAGTTCAAGCGCTCGGTGATGCCGGACGGTCCGAAGGTCGGCTCGGTGAGCCTTTCCCCCCGCGGCGACTGGCGGATGCCCAGCGACGCGAGCAAGGGCGCGTGGGTGCGCGAGCTGGACGGAGCCTGAGCCGATGGCCCTCACCGCGGTCATCGTCGCGCCGGAGCCGCTCGACGACGAGCTCGCCGAAACCGTGCTCTGGCGCCAGAACGTCGAGCGCTACATGACCGCCTCGCTGGAGCAGGCTCGCCAGTTGGTCTCCGGCGGGCGCCCCGACATCCTGATCGTGGACGAGCGCATGCCGAACGTGGCGGCGCTCGTGGCCCAGCTCCGCCAGGATCCCCTGACCCGCGGCGTCTCCATCGTGGCCCTCGCCCGCGGCGACTTCGAGCCGTCGGAAGTCGCGGTGCTGGAAGCGGGTGCCAACGCGATCCTCAGGCTCCCTCCCGGCCCCGACTGGGACGACCGCCTCGAGCGGCTCATCCACGTCCCGCTCCGCCGGGCTGCCCGGTTCGACGTGCACGTCCAGATCGACTCCCGACTCGAGGTCGCGGGGAGGATCTTCCCCGTCATCGCGTTGAACCTGAGCGTGAACGGCATGCTCGTGGAATCCGGACAGGGGCTCCGCGTGGGCGACGACGTGCAGTTCGCCTTCCGTCTTCCCCGGAGCGAGCACGTGGTAGCGGGGATGGGCACGGTGGTGCGGGAGGCGGGACCTCCCGGCCAGTTCGGACTCGAGCTGACCCACGTCCAGGGGGACGGCCGCGTGCGCATCAAGCAGTACGTGGAGTCCGAGAGCTGACGCGCGTCCTGGTATAATCCGGCGCGCCAACCCTCTCGTATCCCAGGATCGAAATCGAGCGATGGACATCCGCACCCTGCACACGGCCGATATCGAGCTTCCTCCGAGGGTGGAGCGGCTGCGGGACCTCGCCTACGACCTCTGGTG
>JBKPBQ010000585.1:0-8184 GCA_046726955.1 Acidobacteriota bacterium | reverse complement strand
CAGCACGAGCTCGTCGAGAACGGGCGTCCAGGTCCCCGGGTCGGCCTTGACCGCGGTGGAGACGATCACCGGGTTCGAGGTGGCACCGACCGCGCCGTTGCGCACCGCCTCCCCGAGCTCGTTGAGGGCGCAGGAGTCGTTCCAGAAGTCGGCTCCCCGCTCCGTGGTCAGCCGCATCTTGGTCGTCTGCAGCGTCTGGCTCTGCGTCATCGTGCGCCTCCCGTCCTCGCTTCGCGCGTGTCCGCCCCGCGAGCGAGCGCTTCCGAAAGCACGCGTTGTCCTTCCTCGATCTTGTACGCCACGCCCAGGCGCGCGGCCAGCGTGGGAGCGATGTCCTCGGGTCCGCACGAGGCGTCGTAGCGGCCCGGCTTGATCCCCGATCCGAAGAACGCCACGGGGACGTGCCGGTCGTAGTCGTGGACCGTGCCGTGCCCGGTGCCTCCGACATGCTCGCTCACGTACACGTACGGCTTCACGACCCCGATGACCTGCGGGCTCCGCGACTCGAAGAACGAGTTGCGGACGAGCGCGAAGTCGGGATCGTTCCGGGGGGCATCGCCCAGCAGGTCCGCCGGCGTGTAGACGCGCTCGACGACGCCCGTCTGCAGGAGAGCCTCCTTGACCACGTCCTGCACCGGGCGCAGCGAGAGCCCGTGGCGCGCGATCGCGGCCTGGTCCAGGTAGAAGCTCGGAACGTCCACCGCCTCGATCAGGTCGTCGGCGCCGGGGAAGCGCTTCTGGAGAGCCTGCCGCACGGCGTTCTCGATGTCCGCCGGCGCGACGCGCCGCGCGTCGAGGCCCTTCGCCTTCAAGAGCTCCACGAGCGGCATCGAGCTGTGGTCCGCCGACAGCCCGAAGAGGACGCGGCCCCGCCCGGCCTGGGCCTCGGCGGCGTCGAAGAGCCGGCCCAGGACGCGGTCGAGGCGGAGGATCTGGTCCATGATCTCCTGGCTGTCCGGCCCGTAGGTGTGTCCGATCACGTCCGTGGCGGACATGCCCACGGCGAGGATGTCGGTGGCCTCGTCCTTGCCCAGCTCGTAGGCCTTCATGGCCTCGAGCGCCACCTCGAGCGTCAGCTCGTCCATGAAGGGCGAGCGGCGAACGTCGTCGTAGAACTCGGCGCCACCCCGGGCGCCGCGGATCCGGTGCGGGAAGACCGTGTCCACATTGTCCCACTCGCCCTTGACGTCGTCCGGACCGGCGAACCGCTCGTACAGCGCCTCGTCAGGCAACAGTCGCGTCCACATCGTGCCGGCGAGGGCATCGATGTGCCCCGCGGCATTCCAGGCGGCGAGCCAGGGGGGAAGCGCGCGCATGTAGTACGTGCTCGTGCCGAAGCCCTTCGACTGCTGCTCGTACCAGAAGGCGGCGTCGGCGCGGGGGCCGGTCATCAGGATCGCGGCCCGGTCCTTCATGGCCACCCCGACCACGCGCGAGGCGGGCGAGGCCTTCTTCAGGAGGTCGCCGAGGGTGACGCCGATGAAGTGCGCAGGCGACGCTCCCCGGCCCGGTCCGGGAACCGCCGTGGCCGCGGGATCGTCGACGACGTTGATGGTCTTCCCCTCCAGACGATCGAACCACTCGTTCGCGACGATGCCGTTGTCGCGGGCGTGGCGGCCGGAGAGGAGCAGCGCGTGTCCGGGGCCAGTCTCGGAGTTCGCGTGCCGGTAGTAGGCGTTCGGGAAGACCGCTCCCTCCTCGTTGACGCGCTTCAGCCCGCCCTGGAAGAGGGAAGCGAAGCGCGACAGATACTCCGAGTGCATCTGGTCCACGGAGACGAAGACCACGAGGCGGGGACGCTCCGTCCCGGCCGCCGGGACCTCGGTACAGCCCGACTCCGCGGTCCCCAGCACGATGATGGCCGCGAACCAGCGGGAGCTGAGGCGGCGGAACGACGGATCCAACGACTCTACCCCTTCACGCCGGAGGCGTCCGGCGTGCCGCGATAGTACCGCGGCGCGCTTCGCGCCGGGTATGCTAGCCTTGGAACGTTCCACAGGCGCGTACGCTAGCGAGCGGGACGGTCGCGTGTCAAGGGGACCGCCTCGCGGTCCCCGCGTCCGCCGTCCGGGAACGGATATGATCGGCGCGCTCGTCAGGATCGCCGCCGCCGCGCGTGCCGCGGAGGACGGCCGGGAGGCGACGGAGTGAAGCTCGGCGCGGACGTCGACTCGGCGGTGGCCCTCCGCATGACGGGCATCCGCAAGTCGTTCCCCGGCGTCGTGGCCCTGGACGGAGTCGACCTCGAGGTCCGCCGCGGCGAGGTCCACGTCCTCCTCGGCGAGAACGGGGCGGGGAAGTCGACGCTCATGAAGGTGCTGAGCGGCGCCATCCGGAGCGACTCGGGCGAGATCGAGCTGCTCGGCCAGCCCGTGCACATCCAGGGACCGGCGCACGCGCAGGCCCTCGGCATCCGGATCATCTACCAGGAGTTCAACCTGGTGCCCCAGCTCTCGGCCGCGGAGAACATCTTCCTCGGGCGCGAGCCGACCCTCGGCCTCGGGATCGTGGACCGCCGCCGTCTGGAGCAGGAGTCGGCGCGCCGGCTGGGGGAGCTGGGAGTGCGGATCGATCCCTCTCGCCCCGTGGCCGAGCTGGGCGTCGCCCAGCAGCAGATGGTCGAGGTGGCGAAGGCGCTCTACGGCGAGGCGCGCGTGCTCATCATGGACGAGCCGACCTCCGCCCTCACCAAGAGCGAGATCGACGCGCTCTTCACGACCATCCAACGGCTCACGGCGGGAGGGGTGGCGGTCATCTACATCTCGCACCGGCTGGAAGAAGTGGAGCGCATCGGCAACCGGGTCACGGTGCTGCGCGACGGCCGGCACGTGGCCACGCACACGGTGGGAAAGGTCGCGCTCGGCGAGCTCATCCGGCTGATGGCCAACCGCGAGCTCAAGGAGCACTTCCCGAAGCGCCGCGTGGCCCGGGGGGAAGAGCTCCTCCGCGTCGAGGGCTTGCGGGGAGGCATCCTCGAGAACGTGGCGTTCTCCGTCCACCGCGGCGAGGTCGTGGCCCTCGCCGGTCTTCTCGGCGCCGGGCGCACCGAGGTGGCGCGGGCGATCACGGGAGCGGATCCGGCGTCCGCCGACCGCGTGAGGATCAAGGGCCGGGACGGGCGGCCGAAGGCGCCGCGCGACGCCATCCGGCGCGGCGTCGGCTTCCTCCCCGAGGACCGCAAGACGCAGGGCCTCGTGCTCGAGCGCTCCGTGCAGGAGAACGTGGCGCTGCCGAGCACGGAGCGGCTCTCTCCCCGCGGCATCGTGAACCGCCGTGCGGAGAGGGCGCTCGCGGGGCGCGAGGTGGACGACCTCCACATCAAGACCCCGAGCCTCGACCAGAAGGTCGTGCTCCTCTCGGGGGGCAACCAGCAGAAGGTCGTCCTCGGCAAGTGGCTCGGTGCAGAAGTGGACCTGCTGATCATGGACGAGCCCACGCGCGGGATCGACGTGGCGGCCAAGGTCGAGATCTACGAGGAGATGAACCGGCTGACGGCGAAGGGAGCCGGGATACTCATGATCTCGTCGGAGCTGCCCGAGGTCCTGGGCATGAGCGACCGCATCCTGGTGATGCGCCAGGGACGCATCGTCGCGGAGATGGACGCGGCGGGCGCGACGCAGGAGCAGGTGCTGCGCGCCGCTCTCGGGCAGGCCTCGTGAGGATCGCGGCATGGCTGGCGAGCAAGGGCCGACAGGTCGGAACGCTCGCCGGGCTGGTTCTCCTGTGCCTTCTCCTGACCTTCCTGAGCCCGTACTTCCTGACCGTGTCCAACCTGCTCAACGTGCTCGAGCAGACGGCGATCAACGCGGTGATCGCCGTGGGCATGACGTTCGTGATCATCTCGGGCGGGATCGACCTCTCGGTGGGTTCGATGGTGGCGTTTGCGGGCGTCCTCCTCGCGAGCGCGCTCCAGGCGCCCCTGCCCGTCGGCCTCGCCATCCTTCTGGGACTCGTGGCGGGGGCGGCCTGCGGAGCGGTCAACGGGCTCCTCATCACGCTCGGCCGCCTGCCTCCGTTCATCGCGACCCTCGGGATGATGAGCGTCGCCCGCGGGGCCGCGCTCGTCTTCACGTCCGGACGGCCGGTCTCCGGCTTCGAGGCGGGGTTCCGATCGCTCGCCACCGGACGGGTGATGGGCATTCCCGCTCCCGTGCTCGCGGCCGCCGCCGTCTACCTGATCGCCAACCTGCTGCTGACGCGCACGCGCTTCGGCCGCTACGTCTATGCGATCGGGGGCAACGAGGAAGCGACGCGGCTCTCGGGTGTCGCCGTGCGCTTCCACAAGACGATGGTCTACGTCCTGTCGGGGGTAATGAGCGCGCTCGCCGCCGTCCTCCTCACCGCTCGACTCAACTCCGCGCAGCCGATCGCCGGCATCATGTACGAGCTCGACGCAATTGCGGCCACCGTCATCGGGGGGACGAGCCTCCTCGGCGGCTCGGGTACGCTCGGAGGGACGCTCGTGGGGGCGCTCATCATGGGCGTGCTGCGCAACGGGCTCAACCTGCTGGGAATCTCGTCGTTCCTTCAGCAGATCGTGATCGGGGTCGTGATCATCGTGGCCGTGCTCGTGGACTCCATGCTCAAGCGACCGGGGAGATGAATCGATGAAGACCGCTCGACTGGCAGCACTCTCGATCGTCGGCGTGACGCTCGCCCTCGCCGGCTGCACCAGGCCGGCGACGGAGACGGCCGCCCCCGCCAAGACGAAGCCCAGGGTCGCGCTCGTGCTCAAGACCCTCAACAACCCCTTCGTCATCGACATGGAGAAGGGCGCCAGGGAGGCGGCGGCCCGCCTCGACGTGGAGCTCGTCGTGCAGGCGGCAGAGCGCGAGGTGGACGTGGACAAGCAGATGCAGATCATCGAGAACCTCATCCAGACCGGAGTGGACGCGCTCTGCATCACGCCCAGCGGGTCCAAGGAGGTCGTGCCCGCGATCGCCAAGGCGAACGCCGCGAAGATACCCGTGGTGATCGTGGACACCCGCGTCGACGAGAAGGCGGCGGCCGAGGCCGGCATCAAGCTCGACGGCTTCGTGGGCTCCGACAACTACGAGGGCGGAAAGGTCGCGGGCGAGTACCTCATCAAGGTCACGGGCGGAAAGGCCCACGTCGGTCTCCTCGAGGGGATTCCCGGCCACGAGACCGGCGACTCGCGGCTCAAGGGATTCCACGATGCGGTGAAGGACAGCCCCGGCATCAAGGTCGTGGCGTCGCAGACGGCGAACTGGGAGCGCGACCAGGGCTTCACCGTCTTCCAGAACATGCTGCAGGCCCACCCCGACATCGACGCGCTCTTCGCGTGCAGCGACATGATGGCGCTGGGGGCGGTGGAGGCGATCGCGGCCGCGGGGAAGACCGGGAAGATCAAGGTCGTCGGGTTCGACGCAGTGGACGACGCCCGCAAGGCCATCGAGAGCGGCACGATCCTCGGCTCGGTGGCACAGTTCCCCTCGGAGATGGGGCGGCTCGCCGTCGAGGACGCGGTCAAGCTCGTGCGCGGCGGCGAGAAGCCGCCCGCCGAGCAGAAGGTCCGGATCGAGCTGGTGACGAAGAAGACGGAGGGGGACTGAGCATGGCTGGCGTGAAGAAGCTCGGAATCGGGCTCATCGGCCTCGGCCGGATGGGCCGCGTCTACGCGCGCGACCTCGCCTCCCGGATCCCGGAGACGCGCCTCGTCGCGATCGCGGATCCGGATGCGACTGCCCGGAGCCAGGTTGCCGAGGAGTACGACGTGCGGGCGGCGTTTGCGGAGCCGGAAGAGGTCCTGGACGTTCCGGAGGTGGACGCGGTCGTGATCGTCGGTCCCACCCACACGCACCGTGGGCACGTCGTGGCCGCGGCGAAGCGCAAGAAGCCCATCTTCTGCGAGAAGCCCCCGGCGCTGAGCCTGGCGGAGACCCGCGAGATGAAGCAGGCGGTGGAGAGCGCGGGGGTCTTCTTCCAGATGGGGCTCATGCGGCGGTTCGACGCGGGCTACGCCGCGGCCAAGAAGCGGCTGGCCGCGGGAGAGATCGGCACCGCGGTGCTCTTCAAGTCCACGTCCCGGGACCCGCACCGGACGACGCTCGAGTACGCGAACGCCAAGAGCAGCGGGGGCATGCTCCTCGACATGGGCATCCACGACTTCGACCTCGCCCGCTTCTTCATGGGCGAGGTCAAGACGGTGCACACGATGGCGGGCACGCTCGCCTATCCGGAGCTGAAGACGGTCGGGGACATCGACAACGCGGTGGTCACCCTCGAGTTCGAGAGCGGCAATCTCGGCGTCGTGGACCTCACGCGGAACGGCATCTACGGCTACGACATCTCCACCGAGCTCCTCGGGACGGCGGGGACGCTTCGCATCGGCTACCTGCGCGAGACGCCGCTCTACGTCATGACCAAGAACTCCGTAGCCCACGACACGGTGCCCTACTTCATGGAGCGGTTCGCCGGGGCCTACACGACGCAGCTCCAGAACTTCGCCCAGAACGTCCTGCAGGGCCGCCCCGCACCGGTCACGATCGACGATGGGATGGCGGCCCTGCGGATCGCGATCGCCGCGCGCCGCGCGTTCGAGACGGGGCAGCGGGTGAGCGTCGCCGCGGTCGAGGAGTAGGGTGGCCGACCTCGAGACGTTCGCGAACCGTCATTCCGGCCGGGACTACGTCGTCCAGCACGTCTGCCCGGAGTTCACGTCGATGTGCCCGAAGACGGGCCAGCCGGACTTCGGGACGATCCGCATCACGTACGTGCCGGATCAGCTCTGCGTCGAGCTCAAGAGCCTGAAGCTGTACCTGCACGGCTACCGCAACCAGGGGATCTTCTACGAGGACGTGATCAACGTCATCCTCGACGACCTCGTGGCCGCGGTCCGGCCGCGCCGCATGACCGTGGAAGGGGAGTTCCGGGTGCGCGGCGGGATCTCTTCCGTGGTCACGGCGAGCTTCGAGGCGCTGCGCCGCCGGCCGCCGAGACGCTGAAGCCTAGTTCGCCTTCTTCGTTCCCTGCGTGAGGACGCGCACCGCGGCGACCAGCCGCAGGAGCTCCTGCGTGTCGACTCCAGAGCGCTCGTAGACGCCGAGGCACTCTGAACAGAGGCGGCCCACCCGCAGCATCGCCTGGACGTCGGCGGGGCTCGAGACGGCATCGCCCCAGCAGCCGCGGCGATCCTCGTGGACCGTCCTCAAGAGGCCGCTGCCGTTGCGGCGCACGACCTGCAACACCATCTGCCAGGCCACGAGCGCCTCCGCGGTCCCCCCAGGCGTCTCGTCCCAACCCGCCAGCGAGGCGACGGTGACGCGCTCCGTCGGATGCCAATGCCAGACCGCGGCGTCCTCGAAGGTCCCGTGGACGATCGCGAGCTTTGGCGCGTCTCCCGAGGCCGCGACGGCGTAAACGAGAGCCGACTCGTCGTCGTCTGTGAAGGCGATACCCGGGCCTGGATCGAGGACGCAGGTCGCGCTGTCCACGATCGTGTACGCGAAGTCCTCCGGATCTGCCGCGGCGAGAACCCGTCCGGCGGTCTCGACCAGACGCGTGCCCACGCGGTCCGCGGTCACCACGATGACATGGAGGGCGGCGGGGGACGGGCCGTGACGCTCCGCGTGGAGCAGCGCCCCCAGCGTCCTCCCCGCGGTGACGCCGGCGGTGCCGAGGCTCAAGCCGTCCAGGCCGCGGGAATGGAGCGTTCCGAACGAGTCGTACTCGAGACGCTTGGACTCCACGCTGTCCATCTGTCCCAGCCGCTCGGCCTCGCGCTCGAGAGAGTCGGCGATTCCCACCACGCGCGGGTCGGTGGAAGCGCGCCGGAAGTTCTGCGCCATCTTGCGCAGCGCCTCCCTGCCCTCGACGAGCGCACCCTTGCGGGCGAGCTCCGCCGCCTTCTGTCGCACGGCCGCGGCGTAGGTGAGCGCCATCGCGTGCTCCACCTCCCGGTCGCGCGGCTCGGAGTCGCAAGCCGAGGGGGTGTCGTAGGTGAAGGCCTGCTCGGCGACGCCGTCCAGCACTCCCTCCGCGTCCCAGAGCCAGCACTGGACGCGTGTCGTCTCGCCTAACGTGCCCGGCGGGAGCTGGACGGTGAAGACGAGGCTCAGCACCTGGTCAGCCACGAGCTCTCCGAGCTCGACGACGCTGCGGCCGGGCTCGGAGCGAATCCGGAACGGGTTGGGGCTCGCCAGTGAGGCTCCAGGGGGAAGGTCG
>JBKPBQ010000584.1:0-17200 GCA_046726955.1 Acidobacteriota bacterium | reverse complement strand
CTTCACCGCGGTCTGGGGCGTCTTCGCGTGCGTCGTGGCCCTGCAGGCGGGGCGGCTCGGCTCCGCGATCGAGGTCGTGAACCGCTTCGGGTCGTACTTCTACGGCTCGATCCTCGGCGTCTTCGGCCTCGCCATCCTGACGCCGAAGGCCACGGCGCGCGGGGCCTTCTACGGGCTCATCGCAGGCATGGCCACGGTTGCGCTCGTCTCCGTCTACACGAACGTGGCCTTCCTCTGGTACAACGTGGTGGGCGCCGTGACCGTCTTCGTGACCGGGCTCGTGATCACGGCCGCAGCAAAGCAGCCACCGGCCGCGCGCTAGCCGCGACCGGCCGCCCGTCGGCGCCTAACGCGCCTGGTTGTTGCCCTTGACGATCTTCCCGTCCACCTTGGCCACGACCTTGCCGTGGCTGTCCTTGATCGTGATGCGGAAGCGGTCGCGGCCGGGGCCCGGCTCGCCGGCATCCGTCGCTCCGGCCTCGAAGGTGTAGCCGGAGTGGCCGTTCCACTTGCCCCTGCCGCTCATGCTCACGGTGTCCACGATCGCCTTCGGCTGGCCGGGATCGATGTCGCCGTCGTCACGGAAGCTGATGTCGTCGAAGGTCGTGGCCTCCAAGCGACCCTCGCAGTGGTCGTCGTCATGGTCGTCGTCGTCGCCGTGGTCGTCGTCGCCGTGGTCGTCGTCGTCGTGGTCCCCGTGATGGTCGTCGTCGTCGAGCTTGCGGATCCGGACCTCGAGCTCGCCCCGGTCGTCGCCGTCCGCGTCCTCCCTGACGTCGAGGTCGTAGTCGAAGCGCTTGTGCCCGGTCTCCAGCCGTCCCTCGCCGTTCATCCGACCGGGGGGCGGAACGAAGACCTTGAGCATCTTCGAGGCCGTGTTCCCCGCGGCGTCGCGGCACTCCACGTTGATGCGGTACGTGCGGCCGTCGCCGCGCGGGTCGCGCTCGGCCCGCAGCTTGACCGTGAGCGGGCCCGTGATCTTCCAGTCCGAGCTGGAGATTTCCTCGTCCGCGGTGACGCCCGTGATGCGGCAGGTCACGGAGCCGCCGCAGCCTCCGCCCGCGTCTACCTCGACCTCGACCTCGCGCATCGCGTGCTCGTGGGCGGGGATCACGTCCGGCTCCGCCTCGATCTTCCGGATCACCGGCGGGTTGTGGTCGACGACGGTGACCGTCAGGGTGTCTCTCGCGTCCGTGTGCTGGCCGTCCTGGACGAGGAGCGTGATGTTGTGGACGCCGACGGGAAGGTTGACGGTGACGCGAGACCCGGCGGTGGCGCCGAACGGACCGGTCCAGATGTAGGTCAGGTCCTCGCCGTCCTCGTCGTGGGAGAGCGACGCGTCGAGCGTCACCGAAGCCTTGCAGTCCGGACCGGCGTTCACCGTCTGGTCGGGGCCGGCGTTCGCCACCGGCGCATGCTGGGCCGCGGGAAGCGTCGTGTCGATCTGCACGGTGAAGGTGTCGCTCTGGCCGGGCACGGTGTTTCCGCCGGTCGTCCAACGCCGGAAGGCGCCGGCTCGCGTGATCTGCGAGAGCATGAGCGAGAACGAGTCGGAGTCGAAGCCCGTGGCCGTGACCTGGTAGGTGCCGGGCAGCGGGTCCGAGAGCACGAGGAACTGCCCGTCGGGCGAATTGGGCGCGGCGTAGAACGCGTTCGGGATCTCCTGGAACGTCCCGCCAGTGGCGGGGTCGAAGCCGAGTCGCCGGCCCTGCGGGTCGGTGATCGTGAGGTTCACCGGGCAGAGCGCGGCCAGCGACCACCACTGCGCGGGGTTGATGAGGAACGGCGGCTGCGCGTACGGCGTCGTGAACGGCAGCGGAGCGAGGCCGGCGAGGATGCGCGGAACGTGCGTGCCCTGGTATGCGGGGTTGTACATGATCTGCTTGTGGCGCGCTTCGTCGCCCGTGAGCGTCACGACGTTGCCCGCAGGGATGTCGGGGAGGAGGAGCTTGAGGTTCATGCTGTAGGTCGGGATGAGGTCGTCGCCCTCGTTCGTCACGAAGTTCTGGAGCGGCGTCCCGTGCGGGAAGAACTCGGTCCCGAGCAGGAAGAACGACGGGTCGACGACGTAGAAGACGTCGGTCTGGTCGATCGGCCGGACCGGGTCCTTCCCGAAGACGACGTAGATGTTCTTGGCCCCCTGCACGGGATCGAGCCGGCCGGGCACGGGATCGAGGTTCTTGGCGAGGTCGAGGACCGTCGCGTTCAGGGACGTCGCGCCCTCGAGCAGCGGGTTGGCCTGGCGGCCGAACGGATAGTGGGGCAAGCCGCACACGCCGCCCACGCCGCTCGGGCACAGGTACGGCCAGAAGAGGTCGGCGTCCTGGGTCGGCAGCATCTCGCGCATGGAGTCCGTGCCGCCGATCGCGTCGTGCATCATGCGCTGCTTGAGCGTGGGGCTGAAGAAGCCGCTGCAGTCGTTTGGCGAGTAGAGGCACATCACCTTTCCGGCGAAGGGATGGCCGGGCGGGAAGGGAAGGAACTCGACGATCGGGAAGTGCCGCTTCCGCCAACGCTTCTCGACGAACGCCGGCCAGAAGACGTTGTCCATGGCGGTGAGCGGCACCGGATTGTCGTAGAGGAACATCTCCCAGCTGAGCCCCTCGTAGTTGCGGTAGTCCTCCGGGAAGCCGCGGTGCGGTGTGGAGGTGAACACGACCTTGCGGATCTCGTGGCCGTAGGGGATCGGGTTGCCGGCGGCGTCCACCGCCTGGTTCTGCACGTAGACGCGCGTGATGAGCCCGCCCATGCTGTGGACGACGAGGTCGACCTTGCCGTCCTGGTCGAGGTAGGGCACGCCAGCCACGCTCGCGAGGACGCTCACGAGCGTGTCCTTGAGGACACCCGCCGACTCGTGGTTAGAACGCCGCCAGTCGTACGGCATCGGCTGGAGCGTCTCTCCGTCCACGTAGCCCATCTTCTGCAGCTGGTAGAGGAGCGGCGTATAGACCCCGAGCACGGGGTCGAGCTGCCCGATGATCGCGGACGGCGGCATCGTTCCCAGGATCCCGGGGATGACGATCACGGGATGGATCGAGGCCCGCGGCACCGACAGCGCGTGCGAGCCGGAGGCGTCGCGCCACGTCGCGGCCAGGGCGAGGCTGCCCTGGTCCGACGGCTGTACCATCAGGCCGAAGGTGAGGACGCGGGTCTCTCCCGGAGCCAGCACCATCCCCAGCGACGACCCGTCGTGGCAGCGCCACGTGAGCTTCTGGAAGGAGAAGGACGTCGGGGAGGAAGTCCCGGGTCCGTCGATCGCGCAGGCGGCGGCGGGGAGCCCCTCCATGTAGAAACGGGCGGCGCTCGTCCCCGCGTTCTCCACGATCTGCAGCGGGAACCCGCGGCAGCCGAGGGCCCCTCCCGCGGGGCAGGTGAGGATCACGCGCACGGTGAGGCCGTTGGGCGTCGGCCAGCCTTCCCAGTTCAGCGTGAGCGTCGTGCCCGAGGCCACGACCGCTCCCGTGTTGTCGACGACCTCGATACGCAGCTCGGGCTGCGGCGCGGCGCCGACGGTGACCGTCACCTGGCGCGAGTTGTTCGACTCGCTCGACTCCGGGACCTGACCGAGAGAGTCGGCCTCGGCCCCGACGGTGTGGATGCCGTCGGCGGTGGGCGACCACGCGAACGTCACGGTTCCCGTCTGGTTGGGATCGAGCGAGCCGCTCGAGCTCGTCGCCATCTCGTTTCCGTCGACGGTCCACCGCACGGCGAAGGAGCCCGACGCTGTCCCTCCCGCGTTGCGCAGATGCGCCGTCGCCTGCGTCGTCTGGCCCGCCGACGGCGGCGGGCTGAAGTCGATGCTGTCCACGACGAGGTCGGCGAGCTGTGGTCCGCCGCCGAGGTCGACGGTCGCCTCCGTGCCGTTGTTGCCCTCGTCGCTCTCCGCCACGTGGAGGTCGAAGTCGGCCTCGAAGCGCAAAGTGTGGACGCCGCTCGCGGGGGGAGTCCAGGTGAAGTTGACGTTGCCGGTCGAGGTCTGGCCAGGATCGAGCGAGGTGTGGCCGCCCGCGGCGACCTGGATGCCGTCCACCAGCCAGCGCACGTTGAAGGGGCCCGAGGCCGCCTGACCGTCGTTTCGGAGAACGGCGTGGGCGTTCGTGGGCTGTCCGCCCACGGGCGTCGTGCTGAACTCGATCGCCTGGGCGACGAGGTCGGGCAGAGGGCCGCTGCCGAGGTCGACGGTCACCTCCGCGCCGTTGTTGCCGTCGTTCGTCTCCGCGACGTGGAGGTCGAAGTCGGCCTCGAAGCGGAGGGTGTGGACGCCGCTGGTGGGAGGCGTCCAGGTGAAGTGGACGTTGCCGGTCGAGGTCTGGCCCGGGTCGAGCGAGTCGTGGCCGCCCGCCGCGACCTGGACGCCGTCCACCAGCCAGCGCACGTTGAAGGGACCGGAGGCCGCCTGGCCGCCGTTGCGCAGCCGCGCCGTCGCGTTCGTGGGCAGCCCGCCGGTGGGCGGACTGCTGAAGTCGATTCCGTCCACCACGAGGTCGGGGAGAAGCGTCGGCTGCTGGATGGGGAAGAGCGCGGTGTGCTGCAGCTCGAACCAACCGTCGCACTCCGTCCCCGAGTCGTAGACCATGCGCACACGGAACGCGACCTGTCCCGTCGAGCCCGTCGGAGCCGTGATGTTGAAGCCGAACTGGGCGGTCCCTCCAGGCGCGACCTCTGCGACCTGCTGCCCCGGCCCCGGGCAGATGTAGGAGCGCTGGTCCTTGGTGCCGTTGGAATAACCGCCACAGTCGAACGCGCTCCACCTCACGTCGCTCCCCGGATCCAACGGTCCCCCGACGCCCAACCGATACGGATGAGGGCTGTTGCCCTCTCCGCGCCATGCGTTGGGTCCGGGGTTGTCCACCGAAACGACCACGCGCGCGGGCACGCCGGGCACGAGCGAGCCCGGCCCCTGCAGGCGGAAGTTCTGCGCGCGGTCGTCGTGACCGGGGCACGTCTGCGCGGAAGCGGGACGGGAGACGAGGATCGACGAAGCCGCGAGGATGGCGAGAAAGACCCGCGGCACGGTGTTCACCGGCATGTTCGCTCCTTCAGTTACGAACGACGGGATGGAGCGACTCTAGGGGCCGGGTGGAATTGCGGCAACGAGCTTTCGGCGAACCGACAGTTCGAAGCGGCGAGCGGCCGCGTCGTCGTGCACAGCTGTCGCGCGTGAGTTAGTCACAATCCGTATCCGGAAGCCGAGCTCAGGCGTCGAGAGCGGTCCGCTTCCTCAGCTCGCGTGAGCCTGTGCGGCTGGCCGTGACTCGCGAGCCGTCGGCCATCTGCACCTCGAACCGCGCTCCCGACGTCGCCACGAGGCCGGTCACGCGGTCGAGGTTCACGATGTGCCGGCGGTGCACGCGCAGGAACCGCGCGGGGTCGAGCCGGCGCTCGATGTCGGCCAGCGGCGCGTGGACGAGGTGATGGTGTCCCGCCGTGTGCACGGCGACGTAGTCGTCCTGGGCCTCGAACCGGTCGATGTCCTCCACCGCGACCGGGAGCACGCGGCCCCGCGTGCGCACGAAGATGCGGACGAGCGGGCCTTCGGAGGAGAGGGCGTCGCGGAGGCGGTCGGTCGTCGTGTCCTCGCCGCGCTGACGGACGGCTTCGCGCGCCCTCTCCGCCGCTTCGCGAAAGCGCTCCGCGCCGAAGGGCTTCAGCAGGTAGTCGAGCGCGCGCAGCTCGAAGGCGGTCACGGCGTAGCGGTCGTACGCGGTCGTGAACACGACGACGGGCCGGTGCGTGATCCGCTCCAGCACCTCGATCCCGCTCAGGCCGGGCATCTCGATGTCGAGGAAGAGAACGTCCGGCCGCAGCTCGTCCACGGTGCGGACCGCTTCCTTTCCGTCCGCGGCCTCCCCCACGAACTCGAGCCAGGCGGGGGCGAGCTGCCGCAGCCGGCGGCGGGCGATCGGCTCGTCGTCGGCGACGACGGCGGAGACCTCCCTCACGACGCGGCCGCCTCGACGAGCGCGTCGGCGGGGAGGGTGATCCTGACGTCGAAGCCGGCTCCCGGCGACGTGTCGATCTCGAACGCAGCCCGGCCGGCGTAGCGGGTCTGCAGCCGCTCGCGCAGCGCGCGCAGGCCGAGCCCGCCGCGGCCCGGGAGCTCGTCCCGCCGAAGGCCCATGCCGTCGTCGCTCACGCCGATGAGGAGCGACGCGTTCTCCCGCCGGGCCCGGACCTGGACCGTGCCCGGCCGCGTGAGGGGGGCGATGCCGTGCTTGATCGCGTTCTCGACGAGGATCTGGACGGTGAAGGGCGGGATCCGGCACTCCAGGGCGTCCGGGTCGAGCTCCGTGCGGACGTGCAGGCGGTCGGCCAGCCGAAGCTTCTCGAGGGCGAGGTAGTGCCGCACGAAGGTCCACTCGTCCTCGAGCTCGACGTCGTCGCCGGCGGCGTCGTCGAGCACGTACCGAAGCATCTCGCCCAGGTGCTCGAGCGCCTTCTCCGCCGCCCGCGCGTCGTCGCGCACGAGGCAGGAGACGGAGTGCAGCACGTTGAAGAGGAAGTGCGGGTTGAGCTGGGCGCGCAGTGCGTGGAGCTTCTCCCGGGCCACGCGAGCCTCCGCCTCCGCGAGGGCGAGCCGCTGCACGGCGAGGTGTTGGTGGGCCCGGACCTGATAGGCGACGCTCACCGCCAGCAGGTAGACCACAGCCACGAGGTAGAAGGCCAGGTAGCTCCACATGTCGCCGGCGAGGAGCCCGCCGCTCCGGTGGAGCGAGTCCAAGAGCGTGATCCCGTCGTGCCAGGCCACGAGGGCGGCATCGACGTTCATCACCCCGACCACGAGGACGATGCCGATGGCGAGGTAGCGCAGCACGAACACGACGTGGTCGCGCGTCTCGCTTCCCCAGGGGTAGCGGCCGGAGAGCGTCCAGACCACGGCCGCGAGCACGCCCAGCGTCGCCATCATGACCAGGGCGGCGACAGCCGCGTAGGAGGGGTCGTTCCGGACGCGAAGGGCGTACGTGTACCAGAGCATCCCCACCGGGAGCCAGGTCGCGCCCAGCCAGAAGAGCCGCGAAGCGGACGGCATGTTCGCGGCGTCGAGTATAGGCGAAGGCCGGTGACCGTCGGCAGTGCGCGAGGACACGCGCCTGGAGGGGACGAGCGTCAGGGCGCCTGGACGGCCGCCTCGCCGAACTGCGCGAGCTCCTCTTTGACCTTCGCTTCGTCGCCCACGACCACGACCGCCTGCCGCGTCGAAGGGAAGAACGCCCGGCCCGCCGCCCGCACCTGCTCCGCCGTGCCGGCGTTCACCTTCGACACGAACTCGCCGAGCGCGGAAGGCGGCAGGCCGTTCACCCAGTTCGAGGCGAGCGTCTGGGCCACGGAGCCCTGGATCTGGTTGCGCAGGAGGTACAGCCCCCCCTGGTACCGCTTGGCGCGCTGCAGCTCCTCGTCGGTCGGCAGCGTCGAGGCCATGCGGTCCTGCTCGTAGAACATCTCGGTGAGGGCGGCCGCCGTGACTTCGGTGCGAACCTCGGCGCGGGTGGTCAAGAGGCTGCCCTTCGCTCGGGCGGCGAGGCTTCCGCCGGGCGAGTAGGTGTAGCCCTTGTCCTCGCGGATGTTCTCGACGAGCCGGCTGCCGAAGGACCCGGCGCAGATCGTGTTCGCGACGAGCAGCGGATAGTACGCGGGATCGGTGACGGTCGCGGCCTGGCGGCCCAGGACGATCTGGGCCTGGACCGAGCCCGCGCGGGGGACCACCACCAGCCGGCGCGCCGCCTCCGCCTTCGGGGGAAGAGGCGTGTCGGCCGAGGGCGAGCCCGTGCCGCGCCACGCTCCGAAGTGGCGGGTGATCGCGGCGCGGGCGGCCGCCGCGTCGAACTCGCCGACCACCACGAGAAGCGCGCGGTCCGGCTGGAAGCGCTTGGCGAACTCCTGCCGGAGCTGCGCGGCCGTCGCGGCCTGCAGCGTCGCCGCGGTCGGTGCCACCACGTGGTAGGGGTGGTCGCCGTAGACGGCGCGGGCGAGTGCCTTCTGGGCGAGGAACTCCGGTGTGGACTCGCGCGCGGCCAGGTTCTGGAGCGCGTTCGACTTGGCGAGCTCGACTTCCGCCTCGGGGAACGAGGCGTTCCTGGAGACGTCGGCGAGGATCTCGAGGATGCGCGGCAGGGCGGGGCCGAGGCCGCTCGCGGTCAGGTACATCGCGTCGGCCGTCCCATTGGCGGAGATCTCCGCGCCCGCGGCCTGCAGCTCCTCGGCGATCGCGCGGCTGCCGCGCGTGGCCGTCCCTTCCCTCACCGCCGCCGCGAGCAGCTCCGTGATGCCTTCGGCTCCTTTCGGGTCGGCCGAGGTGCCGGCGTCGCGCACGGCGAGCACCACCGTCGCGAGCGGGAAACCGCGGCGGCTGACCAGCCAGACCGAGAGCCCGTTCGGGAGCTTCGATTGCGCGATCTCGGGGACCGGCAGGGGCTTGTCGGGGCCGAAGGGCGGGAGGTCCTTCGGCAACGGATGCTTCTCCGCGGCGACGAGGGCACCAGGAGACGAGAGCGCCGCGATCAGGAGGAGGGAAGCCGCCTTTGTCTTCATGGTCCTACTCTCCCTTCGCCGCCGCGGCCGAAGGCCTGCGGTCCACGACCGTCCGGTTGGCGGCGGTCAGGTAGCGGGCGGCGACACGCCGCACGTCGGCCGGGGTGACGGCCTCGATGTCGTCGGGGATCGTGTTGATCGTGTTGGCATCGCCGGACACGAGCTGCGCGATCGCGAGCGCGTCCGCCCGGTTGATGGGCAGCTCGACGGCCCCATAGAAATCCGATCGCATCTTGCTCTTCACTCGCGCGAGCTCCGCCGCCGGCACTCCCGCGCTCGCGATCTTGTCGATCTCGGCCTGGGCGGCTCCCACCACGGCCTTGACGTCGGCGTCGGGCTTGTAGAGGCCGAAGTAGCTGAGAAGCGTCGGGCCCGAAACTCGCCAGGGGCTCTCGAACGGGAAGTTGACGCCCCCCTGCACCTGCAGCATGAGCTCCTTGCCCTTCACGAGGGCCTGGTAAAGCCGCGAGGCGTCGCCGTTCAGGAGGACGTCCCCGAGCACCACCAGCGCGACGTAGTCCTTGCCGATCCCCATCGGCAGCTTGTAGCCGACGGCGACGGCGGGCACCCGCGCGAGCGCGTCCTCCTGGGCGAGCGTGCGCTCGCTCGCGTTCATGGCCTCCGCGACGTCGGACGTAGGAGGAGCGGGTCGCGAGGGGAGCGCCCCGAGATACTTCTCGGCCTTGGCGAACACCTCGTCCGGCGTCACGTCGCCGACGATCGCGGTCACCGCGTTGCCGGGGGAGTAGTACGTCGTGAAGAACGCCTCCACGTCCTTCAGGCTGGCGGCGTCGAGGTCCTCGAAGGAACCGTAGCCGTCGTGGCTGTTCTCCCACTTGTCGAAGGCCTTGCCGGCGAGGTCGGTCCAGAAGAAGAGCCCGTAGGGCCGATTCTTCACGTTGACGCGGATCTCCTCCTTCACCACCTCTTGCTGGTTCTTCAGGTTCTTCTCGGAGAAGTCGAGCTGCCGCATCCGGTCCGCTTCGAGCCAGAGGATGGCGTCGAGCGCGGAGACGGGCGCCGAGGCGATGTAGTCCGTGTAGTCGTTGCGCGTCGAGCCGTTGAGGACGCCGCCGCCGCCTTCGACGACGCGGGTGAGCGTTCCCTTCGGCGCCGTCGGCGTGCCCTCGAACATCATGTGCTCGAACAGGTGGGCAAAGCCGGTCCGGCCCTTCGGCTCCCGGCGGAACCCGACGCCGAAGGCCGTGCTGATGCCGAACGTGGGCGCCGAATGGTCCTCCGAGACGACGACGGTGAGCCCGTTGCCGAGCTTCTTGACCGCCACCGGAATCCGAAAGCCGCTCTTGTCGGGAGCGGCCACGGCCAAGGCCGGCAGCAGCACGAACGCCGCGGCGATCGAACCGCGCATCGAACCTCCTCGAGACGCGGCGGACGGCGCATCCAATGGATCGGATGCCCGGTTTCGCCGCAAGCCTGTGATTCTACGTCGGGCTCTGGCCGCGCGGAGCGCCTCGTGTCAGCCCGCGACGTCGCGCGTGAGCGAAGCCGGAACGCGCTGCTTCGTCTGGAGGTATCGCGCCCACGGGTCTCCCGCCTCCTTGGACGCGAAGCCGAGGACGCGCACCGGCACCTCCGCCACCGTGAAGTCGGTCGGCCCGGAAAGGCGGTCGAGCTCGTCCCACGCGACGGGGACGGACACCGGTGCGCCGGCCCGCGCGCGGGTGGAGTAGGCGCCCACCGCGTTGGCGCCGCGCACGTTGCGGAGGTAGTCCACGTAGATCTTGCCCTTGCGCTGCGCCTTGGCCATGTTCGCGGTGAAGGTCTTCGGCTCCTCGCGCGCGAGGCGCAGCGCCACCGCCCGCGTGAACTCCTCGAGCTCCTCCCACCCGCGCTCCGGCAGCAGCGGCACGCAGACGTGCAGGCCCTTCCCGCCCGTCGTCTTCACGAAGCTCTCCAGCCCCAGCTCGGTGAGCAACGCGCGAACGCGCCGCGCCCCCGCCGCCACGCGCGAGAAGGGCAGCGCCTCGTCGGGATCGAGGTCGAAGATCACCTGGTCGGGCTGCTCGAGATGGGCGGCCCGGGAGTTCCAGGGATGGATCTCGAGGATGCCCGCCTGGGCGAGGGCCACGAGACCGGGCACGGAGTCCACGTAGAGGTATTCCTCGGCCTCTCCGGGAATGGCGAGCCGCCGGACCTGGGGAGGCGTCCAGAAGCCCGGGTGCTTCTGGTAGAACTTCTCGCCGCCGATGCCGTCGGGGCAGCGCACGAGCGTGAGGGGCCGGCCATCGAGCTGCGGCAGCACCGCGTCCGCGATCGACACGTAGTAGAGCGCGAGGTCGAGCTTGGTGAAACCGAGGTCGGGGTAGTAGACGCGGTCGGGATGCGTCAGGCGCACGCCGATCACGTCGGCGACCTCCTCGCCGGAGACACCGACCGTGCGCGTGGCGTGGGAGCGCAGCGCTTCCCAGGGCCGGCCCGCGGAGACGGTGTCGACACCGCCGCCCTCGACGGTCCCGGGACGCTCCCGGACCACGTGCGCTGCCTCGCGGTCCTCGCGCAGCCCGAGGAACACGGGCGCGCGCATCCGGTTCCCGTCGGTCCACTCCGTGAACTCGACCTGGGCGACGACGTCCGGCTCGACCCATCGGACGCCCTTGCGCA
Organism: Acidobacteriota bacterium; assembly: GCA_046726955.1. Taxonomy (GTDB): domain Bacteria; phylum Acidobacteriota; class Vicinamibacteria; order Fen-336; family Fen-336; genus CAVPGH01. Next base: position 6,049 of record JBKPBQ010000584.1, on the reverse strand, counting down.
TCTCCGCGGGGACCTCGGCGAAGGGCGAGGTCTTCCGCCGCCGCGCGTCGAGGCGGTGCTGGAGGTCGTCGAGAAGGCGGTCGTTGAAACCCGAGCCGACCTTGCCCGCGTAGACCAGCTCGCCCCCGTCCTCGTGGTAGCCCACCAGAAGCGCCCCGATTGCGCCCCGGTCGTCGGAGGAGAGCGTGTAGCCCCCGATCACGACCTCCTGCGTGAGGCGACACTTCGCCTTGCGCCAGTCGCCGCCGCGCCCGGCGCGATAAGGCGCGTGCGCGCGCTTGCTCACGACGCCCTCGAGGCCGGCCTGGCGCGCCGCCTCGAAGAACTCGCGGCCCTGGCCGCGCACGTGATCGCTGAATCGCAGGGCGGCTGGCGCCGACTCGAGCAGCCGGCGCAGCACCTCCTTGCGGTCCTCGAGGGCCACGGGCCGGAGGTCCCAGCCGTCGAGGTGCAGCAGGTCGAACGCGAGATAGACGAGGGGCGCCGACGGCCCCGAACCGCGGCGCTGCAGGGCCTGGAAGCTCGTCGCCCCGTTCGGGAGCACCGCGGCGACTTCGCCGTCGAGCAGCGCGGTCCCCGCGGGCAGCCGCCCCACGGCGCGCGCCACTTCCGGGAACTCCTTCGTCCAGTCCTTGCCGTTGCGCGAGATGAGCTGCACCTCGCCCTCGTCGACGCGGGCCACGATGCGATAGCCGTCGTGCTTGATCTCGTGGAGCCACTCGTCGCCGGCGGGCGGCGCTTCCACGATCGTGGCCAGGGCCAGCGGCTGGGTGCGGGGGAGAGGCCCGCGCACGCCGCCCGCGAGATTCGCGAGGCGCAGGGGCGCGCCTCCGTCTCCCTCCGCCGGGCCTCCGGGATCGACCTTGCCGCCGGGGTGGACGACCTTCGAGTGCCAGAGACGGTCGCGCTCGGCGGCCACCTCCGCGAGGCCGCGGCCGGTGACGACGCTCTCCGGCCGCGCGCTCACGATGTCGAGCTCGGCCGAGGGTCGCGCGTGCTCGTCCTTCTCCTTGAGCAGGAGCCAGGCCTTCGGGTCGTCGCCCTTGATCTTGATGAGCGCCCACTTGCCGACGAGCTTCTCGCCGTGGAGCTCGAACTTCAGCTCGCCCTTCTTGAGCGCGAGCCCGGGATCGAGGAGAGGCGTCCACGTCCCGCGGTCCCACAGCACGACCGCGCCCGCGCCGTACTCGCCCGCGGGGATGACGCCTTCGAAGCCGCCGTATTCGACGGGGTGATCCTCGACGTGCATGGCGAGGCGCTTGTCGCGCGTGTCGAAGGACGGGCCCTTCGGTACGGCCCAGCTCAGCAGGACACCTTGCCATTCCAGCCGGAAGTCGTAGTGCAGCCGCGTGGCCGCGTGCTTCTGGATGCAGTACGAGAAGCCGCCCGGCGTTTTCTCTTCGCCCGGCGGCTCCGGCGTCTTGGAGAAGTCGCGCTTCTTCTTGTACTCCTCGAGGGCCATCGGGAATAGCTTACTGAATGCGCGGCCCGAGGAGTCGCGGTGGCCGCCGCCGGTCGCCACGACGAGCGGCCGGCGGCGAGGAGATCAGCGGCGGCCCGACGCCGCCTCCCGCATGAGGAGGACTCGCTTCCGCTCCGTGCCCCACCGATAACCGCCGGTGCGTCCGTCCGCTCCCACCACGCGGTGGCAGGGGATGACGATGGCGGCGGGGTTCGTGGCGCAGGCGCGGGCCACCGCGCGGGCGGCCCGGGGCCGGCCGAGCGCGCGCGCGATCTCCGAGTAGCTTCGCGTCTGGCCGGTGGGGATCGCCCGCAGCTCCTCCCATACGCGGCGCTGGAAGGCCGTGGCCTTGAGATCGAGGGGAAGCTCGACCGCGGAGGCCGCGGGCTCCTCGATCCGCGCGAGGACCTGGGCGACCCACGACCGGAAGCGCTCGTCGTCGCGCTCGAGGCGCGCCGCCGGGAACTCCTCGCGGAGCGACGACAGGAGGCGCTGGTCGTCGTCGCCGAGGGCGACCATCGAGACCCCCTTCTCCGTCGCGGCCACGAGCAGGCGGCCGAGGGAGGTGTCCACGAGCGCGTAGCCGAGCTGGAGGCCACGACCGCCGCGGCGGTAGTCGCCGGGTGTCATGCCGAGGGCCGCGCCTTCGTACGCGCGCGCGCTCGACCCGTAGCCCGCCTCGTAGGCGGCGTCGGCCACGGCCCGTCCGCCCTTCAGCTCCTGGCGGAACCGATCGCGGCGCACCGCCTCCGCGTACTGGCGCGGGCTCAGGCCCACCATCGCCTTGAAGGTGCGCTGCAGGTGGTGCGGGCCCACGCCCGCGACCAGGCTCAGCCGCTCGAGCGTGGGTCGCACGCCGTCGGCCACCGCGTCCTCGATCGTCCGGCACACGCGTCCCACCCAGGCCGGACGCGGGTCGGCCGCGTCGTCGGGATGGCAGCGCAGGCAGGCGCGGAAGCCCTCCGCGCGCGCGGCCGCGGGCGTGTCGTAGAACGAGACGTTCTCGCGCCGCGGACGGCGGGCGGGACACGAGGGGCGGCAGTAGATGCCGGTGGTGCGCACGGCGAGGACGAAGGCGCCGTCCTGGCGCCGGTCGCGGGTGAGTACGGCCTGCCAGCGCGCGTCCTCGGGGCGGGAGGGAGTCTCGGTATTCACGTCGGTCGCTATCATCATGCCCTGAATGATGGGGCGGGGGGCGCTCCCCCCGCGATCCGAATGTTGCGGTCAAATCTCGTGCGGGCTAGGTTCCACCGGATGAACGACCTGCCGCAGAACGAGCCGGCGCGCCGCCTCTGGGCCCGCACGAGAGTACGCCTCTGGCCGGAGAGGTACTGCCTCGTCAGTCTCGACAGGAAGCTCGCCGGCGAAGCCGGCCGCCTCCTCGCCGCCCGCCCTGAACCGTTCGGGGCCGTCGTGCGCGAGCGGGACGAGGTCTCGCTCACGATCGAGGAGAAACTGTGGAAACGCAGCCGTCTTCGGCTCCGCGCTACCGCAGAGTCGGGCCCCTTCAAGGCGATCACGTTCGACCTCGCCCTGGATCTCGGCGTCGTCGGATACCTGGCCCCGGCCACGGCGCGGCTCGCGAAGGCCGGCGTCTCGATCGTGCCCCAGTGCGCCTTCCAGAAGGATCACCTGCTCGTACCCGCGAAGGGCGCCAGGAAAGCCCTCCGCGTGCTGCAGGGTCTCGTCCGCGACTGCCGCCGCCTCAGAACGACGGGTGCTCGAGCGACAGGAGATCGGAGACGGCGAGGGGCTCGCGGGTGACGAAGCCCTCGCCGTAGCGGACGCCGATGCGCTGGCCGTGGCGGCGGGCGGACAGCTCGACGTTCTCGCGGAAGCGGTCGAACGGCATCGCCACCGTCTCCAACGCCGCCGGCGTGAACTGGCTCTGGAAGGCGAGGATCGCCGCGAGCTTCTTGTCCCACGTGGACGTGATGTCCACGACGAAGCTCGGCACTCCGTCCATCGTCTCCCCCGTGGCCATCGCGTAGAGGAGCTTCCGCGGACGGTAGGCGGCTCCGAGGTCGGGCCGGTGGTTGCGGAGGCCGGCGAGGAACGAGGCCGCATAGACGATCCGCCCCGCCGCCGCGTGATCGGGGTGGCGCTGCTCGGAGTGGGGAAGGATGACCACGCGCGGCCGCAGCCGGCGCAGGGCCGCGATGACCATCGCCCGGTGGTCGGCCGTGTCGGACAGTCCTCCGTCGGGCAGCCCCAAAGACTCGCGGTGGGTCACTCCGAGGATGCGCGCCGCCTCGGTCGCCTCCGCCGCCCGCGTCTCGGGCGTTCCCCGGCTGCCGCTCTCGCCGCGCGTCAGGTCCACGAGCGCGACGCGCCGTCCGCGCGCGGCCTCGAGGGCGAGCGTCCCTCCGGCCACGAGCTCGGCGTCGTCGGGGTGGGCGAAGAACGCGGCGACGTCGAAGTCGCTCACGCGAGCACTCGCTCGTACATCGACTCGTACTTCGACACCACCCGGTCGGCCCCGAAGAGCGCCTTCGCGCGGCGGCGGCCCGCCTTGCCCATCTCGCGCCGCCGCTCGTCGTCCTTCAGGATCTCGAGCGTCCGCGCGGCCATCCCCTCCACGTCGCCCACGGGCAGCAGGAAGCCGCTCTCTGTGTGCTTGACGACCTCGGGCAGCCCGCCCGCGTCGGAGCCCACGACGGGCACGCCCGCGGCCATGGCTTCGAGAGCGGAGAGGCCGAAGCTCTCGAGCTCCGAGGGAAGGATCACGACGTCGGCCATGGCCGTGATCTCCTCGATGCCCTGGCGCGCGCCCAGGAAGCGGATGCGGTCCTGCAGGCCGAGACGGCGGCCGAGAGCATGGGCCGACGAGCGCTCCGGCCCCTCGCCGACCATGAGGAGGACGGCGTCCACCTCGCGGCTCACGCGCTCGAAGATCCGCACCACGTCGAGCACGCGCTTCACGGGCCGGAAGTTCGACACGTGGAGCAGCACCTTCTGGCCGGGCCCCGCGAACGCCGAGCGGTCCGGCGGTCGTTCCGGGTACATGTCGAGGTCGACGAAGTTCGGGATGACCTCGATCCTCTTTTTGACCTGGAACTCGTCGAGCGTCATGCGGCGCAGGAACTCGGAGACGGCGGTGACACCGTCGGAGCGGTCGATGCTGAACTTCGTGATCTCGAAGAACGAGCGGTCCTGGCCCACGATCGTGATGTCCGTCCCGTGGAGCGTCGTGACCATGCGGGGCGCGCCGTCGCCGAGCATCTGCTGGGCGAGGAAGCCGGCGATCGCGTGGGGGATCGCGTAGTGCACGTGGAAGAGGTCGAGCTTGTGGTCGCGCGCCGCCTCCGCCATCTTGACGGCGAGCGCCAGGTCCGTGGGCGGGTACTCGAAGAGCGGGTAGCTCGAGACGTCCACCTCGTGGAAGCAGATGTTCGGGTGGAAGTCGGCGAGGCGGAAGGGGAGGCGATACGCGACGAAGTGCACCTCGTGGCCGCGGCGCGCGAGCTGCTTGCCGAGCTCGACCGCCACCGCTCCCGAGCCGCCCACCGTGGGGTAGCACGTGATGCCGAGCTTCATAGCTGGATCACCTGATGGCCGCGGGCGAACGGGTCCATGGCCTCCTCGATCTGCGGGATGAGCCCGAGGCCGTGCCGGGCGAGGATGCCCACGAAGCCGAGCCCGCGCTCCTGGAACGAGCCTCCCGGGAAGAGGGCGTCCCGCGTGCGACGCAGCCGCTCCGCCCGCGTCTGGTCGCGCTTCTTCAGGGCGCGGATCGCTTTCTCGTGAAGCGTCTCCACCTGGTGAAGAGTACGCCCGCGGGCCCCGTCCGCGGCCGCGCGCAGCGTGGGGTCGAGGGCGGCGAGCGTCGTCTCCACCGTCCCCATCTCGCGGTCGATCGCCTCGCGCGTGCGCGCGAACGCCGCCTCCACGTCGGGATAGGCCTCGCGCGCCCATTGCGACAGCAGCCCCTCCGGGTCCGCCTCGAGGTCCGTGAGCTTGAGCTGCTCCGCCTCGAGCGCGCGGGCCTGCGCGGGCTCGACGAGCGTCAGGCTCGGACGGGGAACGAGGACGGGCCGCGGAAGCCCGAAGTGCGCGTAGGAGGGTCCGATCTGCGCGTGGTACGCGATCTCCGCCGGCCCGCCCACGTAGCCCGCGGTGGGGAGCAGCGTGTCCTGGACGAGCGGACGCAGGAGGACGCCCGGGCTCCACCTCTCGGGCTCCGTCTCCAGGAGCTTCAACGCCTCCTCCACCGGCATCTTCCGCCCCGCGCCCCTCACCTCGACCTGCCCGTTCGAGGCGCCTAACGCACGGCGCTCGCCGTCGAGGTAGACGAAGAGGTTCAGGAAGCCGGGACGCACCGGCACCTGCTGGTGGTATCCGGCGGCGAGGAGGGCGCGGCCCGCCTCCATCGCCAGCCGCGAGGTGGGCGAGCCCTCGCGGATCTCGCGGGCGAGGGGGGGAACGCTCAGGGCCTTGAGGGCGGGATCGGCGGGGTCGAGCACGACGAGCTCGGGGAGGAGGGCGGACAAGAGGCGCGCGAAGGCGCCGGAGAGCGTCTCGCCGGGCCGATAACACTCCGCGACCCGCGCCACGATCTCGTCCCGGAAGGGGCTCGCGGGCAGAGCC